>WHST01000064.1 GCA_009379955.1 Streptosporangiales bacterium
GGACTACCTTGAGCATGGGCGTACCTTCCCGAACCAGCGCGCCAACGCTGGCACTGATCAGAACTACATGGGCTTCAGATCATCCTCCGGGAAGGTACGCCCCTCCCAAAGCACATCCACAGGTTCCGATCATTGCTCCTGGTCTCCTGTACACCGGCACAGATGACCAGGGCTGTGAGAGCTCCGAATTCTTTACACGCTTGCGACATCGTCGAGCGTACAGCGTCGATGTCGCGCACGTCACCGGTGAACGCGGCGGCGTGGGATCGATGCGCGGGCGCCAGGTCGATGGGCTGCTGGTCGAAGGCGGTCACCCTGTGTCCGTCGTCGATCATCGCCGCAACGATCGCCGACCCAAGTGTCCCCGCGGCGCCATTAACCATGACATGACTTCCGTGCGTGGTCGCCATGTCTCAGCGAACTCCCAGTATCGAGGGGACGACAGTGGAGATGAGAGGAAACGCGGCAAGCATGGCTAGTCCTACCAGCAGCACGGCCAAGAACGGTGCCAGCTCACGGGTCACCGCTGGTACGGGAGTCTGACCGATCTGCGAGGCGATCAACAATCCTAGGCCAGAGGGCGGAAGGAACAAGCCGATACCGATGGCAGTGACCACGACGATCTGAAAGTGGACCGGGTGTACGCCGAACTCGCTCGCCACGGGGAACAGCACAGGCACAAAGATCAACACTGCAGGCATGCCCTCCAGCACAGATCCCATGACGACGAACACGAGCGCAAAGATGAGCATGATGATCGTCGAGGACTCAGTGAGCCCTGCGGCGAGGGTAGCCACCTCTGCAGGTACTCCGAACCGTGCGAGAAGGAACGAGACGATCGTGGCGAACCCGAACAGAACCGCCAGCGCACCAGTCGCCACTCCGGTCTCGATCAGGCATCGACGAAGTGCCGCCAAGGAGAGTGAACGGTAGATCACGACCGCGACGAACAAGGAATACAGGTCGGCCACGGCTGCTATCTCTGTGGCCGTCGCGACACCCAAGACTACGCCGCCGAAGATGAGGACCGGTAGGCCAAGTGCCCAGCCACAGTCCGCAGCGGCGCGAGCGATCTGCCGCGCTGGGACCGCCTGTGTGACCGGAGCCGCGACTTCCTGTCGGCGAGTGCGCCAGACCACCATAGCCATCGTCATGACACCCAGCAGAAGCGCCGGAAGGAGCCCTGCGACGAACACCGCGAGTACCGAGGAATTGACCATCGCGGCCATGACGACCATGAGGATGCACGGAGGGATGAGGATTCCGAACGCACTGGACGCGGACACCACGGCGAGGGTGAAGGACCTGCGAAACCCGCGACGCTCCATCGGCTTGACCGTCATTGCGGAGACTGCGGAGATGTCCGCCACAGTGGAGCCAGAGATGCCAGAGAAGAACATCTCCGCAACGACGATGGAGTTCGGCAAGCCCGACTTGAACCGTCCCATCACGCCAGTGAGCAGAGTCATGAGCCGCGACGAGATGTCTCCCTTCTCCATGATTGCCGCAGCAAGAATGAACAGGGGTATCGCTACCAGGAGAAAATCGTCCATGCCGATGATGGTGCGATGGACGACGACATCGGGTGGATACCCGGCTGCTACCACCACGGCCGTGCCGGAGATCGCCATCGCGAATGCCACAGGTACTCCGAGAGCCAGGAGAATAAGGAACGCCGCCAGAAGCCCTATGCTGAGCATGGTCATCCCATCATGACTTCCTTGCTGGCCAACGACTCGTCGGCTGCCGGCCGAACTTCCGGAGCGTCGAGCGCGTTGGCGGCCGCGAAGACCGCTACCAGCACACCGAAAACGAGCGGTGCGACATGCGTGACGATCACCGGGATCCCGGTCAGCACGTACACCTGCGACCCGCCATGATCCACGTACATCAGACCGAGCACTGCGAAGGCGACACCGAAGGCAAACGTCACGGTCGGGACCGCGCGGCGCTTCCACCACTGAGGAAAACGCCGGGAGAAGATCTCTATCGAGCTGTAGGCGCTCTTTCGAACTGCCAAGGATGCTCCGAGGAACACGATCCAGATGAAGAGGATGCGGCTCACTTCGAGGTTCCAGGTGAGACTTCGATCAAGAACGAAGCGTGAGAATACTTCGGCGTTGACGACCACGACCAGCAGCGCAAGCGCCAGAACGACAAGCCACTCCGCGGCCCGCTCCACGATCAGTACGGCCTGCTTGGCCGCCTTGTTGATCTGGGCGATGTGACCGCTCGGCTCTGAGCTGGCACTTCGCGGCGCTCGCGTCGTCATGACAGTGATTCGATTCCGTCGAGGAGGCCACGCGGGATACGGTCCTTGTACTTCTCCCTTACCGTAAGACCCCGTTTCAACCACTGTGCCTCTTCACTGGCGTTGGGTTGGTAGATCTTGACGCCCTGGTCACTGACCTCCCGGCGTGCCTTCTGGTTGGCCTGAGTGTCCTGCTCGATGATCCACGCTTCGGTGTCCGAACCAGCGTCGCGGACCGCCCGTTGCTGGCCGTCGGTTAGGTCATCGAAACGGTTGCGATCCATCAAGAGCAGGTGCACGCCGATGACGGCGTTGACCTCCGTGACGTGTGAGACCGATTCGAAGTGCCCCGCAGTCTCACTCCAGTCGTACAGGCTGTGCACGCCATCGACCACGCCCTGAGACAGGGCGTTGTAGGTCTCGGCCCAAGCGATGGGAGTAGGACTTCCACCCCATGCCTTGATCAGGTCGACCTCGACGGGACTGTCGACCGTTCGATACCTGACGCCTCCCATGTCGCTTGGTGAGCGAACAAGCTTGTTCTGTCCCAGCCAGCGGAATCCACTGTTCTCAAGCAGCGCAACGACGACGAGACCAGTTTCCTCTTCCACCTGCTTGTGGACATCTTCGACAGCGTCGCTGTCCAGAATGAAGGACTTGAACGTGTCGCGGTCCTTGAAGACGTACGGCAGGTTCATGAAGAACATGCCATCGCCGAAGGCGCCATAGTTGCCGTCCGAAATGGTTGCGAGGTCCGCTTCGCTGTTCTGGACGGCATTGATCGCCGTTGCCTCGCTGAACAGGCTGCCGTCGAGATGAGTCTCGACTTCCAGACCTGCGCCGCTATCGTCGACCAGCTTGGCGAAGTGCTGCAGCGCACGACCCATGGTGATGTTCGTGTTAGCTGAGCTAGCCAGCACCAGTGTCTCACTCATGGAGCCTGCACCCCCGCAGCCGCTCGTGACGCTCAGTGCCGTCAGTAATGCGATGGCCGAGAGGAATCGGCGTGGCTTCCTCATGAGTTCCTCGCAGCGAGGGATCTCTGCCACTCGACGAAGGCGGCCGCGACCGTGGCAGGAGTGTCGATGTTGGGAGAGTGTCGGGAGTCCAGAACCACTGTCCGAACGTCGGAGGTCACGGCCTCGATGTGCGTCCACCACTCCGGTTCGTTGGTTGGATCGTTCTTACCCGCGATGAGAAGGATCGGCACGGTGCTCCCGGCCAGATCCTCGAGGAAGGAGTCGACGCGCGGCGGGCCCTCAGGAGCCCGGGGTGCGTTGGCGCGCGGCGCGACCAACGCCTGGTAGTGACCAGGCTGACGTGCCACCTCATTACGGCGGACCACATACTCGGGGTCGGGTGGTTCGACGGCTAGCACGTCCACTAAGGCGGCCATGGCAGCCTCGGAGCCGTCGTACTCCAGCAGGGGACGCATGCCCTCCGGGACTCGCCATGGCCCACCGGTCCCACCGATACTGGTCACGGTGTTCGCGTGGAGAGGATTACCGGCACACAGGTTACGGAGAGCGACTGTGCCGCCGAAGGAGTTTCCGACCACATGGGCTTGTTCCGCATCCAGTTGGGACACGAAATCGGAGAGCGTGCGTATCTGAACCGCAAACGGTGCCTCGTCAAGAAACACCGCCTTCTGGCTGCTGCCAAAGCCCACGAGATCGGGCGCTAGGACGCGATACCCCTGCTCCACCAGCAGCGGGATTAGCCCCCGAAAGGATGTATCGGCTGACCCACCGAATCCGCCGTCGTGGAGCAGCAGAACTACCTCGGAGCCACCATGGCCCTCCTCGAGGTAAGAGATCCGCAGGCCCGCGGATGTGAGTTCGTGACGTTCGACCGTTGACCGCACTGGTTCCCGCCTCTCTCAGAGCTTGTAGTCCGCCGGCGGCTCTCCAACTGGCACGATGTGAGCTCGGTCGCTCTCGGTAACGAGGAGGCTGAGAACGATCAATGTCTGGTCGGGATCGGGATTGCCGGCCCGATGCGGTAGGCCGATCGGCTCGGTGACGCACTCTCCGGCCCTGACGAGATCCCTGTACTCGTACACGGCGCGGGAATCCGGGCGCGGCGGTTCTTCTCCCAGCCGCTCGATGCCCATGGTTCCCTGCAACACCACGTGATAGGCGGGGCCGTTGTGAACGTGCCAGCCGCTCCAGGTCGAGGAGAGAACCTCGGAGATGTGGTACCTGACTCTGGCCAACGGCCCACGCGGCAACCGATCCTCGAGGATCTCCCATAAGTAATGGCGGTAGAACGGGACTTCTGCCGTAGCCCTTCCCGTCAACCTGATGAAATCGTTGAGATCGATCCGCTCGAGATCGTTCGACGTACGATTCTCGTCATGCGGAGCCGATGTGCCCACCAGGTCGACCGGACCACCAAATGTGACGCCTTCGTCACCAAACGACATGCGAATCGCCTCCGTTCGGTATGCGACAGTTGCCTGAGCCTGACACGGCAACGCCAGTCACACTAGGCAGAGATAACCAAGCGACTCATAGACAGCACCTATGGCGCACTGTGGGGAGACAGGGCCGTGCGAGGCTCGTCTGACTACGATCGGATATTGACGCCGACCCGGGCTGTGAGGCACTACCTCGGGAGATGAACAGTCGGTGTGTATGGAGGTAGGCGACGTGGCCAAGCCACACGAATGCGCCACAGACAGACCCCGCCTGACTCCTGACGGCTCTCGGTGCACATTGACGTCCGTACCGTCAGTTGCGCGAGTTGCGCCTAGAGCGGCTCCTCCGACGAGGGATGCACCGTTGGTTGAGTTTCGTCAGGACCGAGGGCTCGACGCGGCGCGGGCTGCCTGACGAAGATCAACAAGCACGTCGGGCAGTTGCTCGCTCGCTTGCCGTGGGGAAGCTCGATGTGGAGGTATCGCTCCATGCCGGCCTAGTCCTTGAGCACTCTCGCCTTGTGAGTCGCCGTTGCCTCGTGCGCGCCGGAGGGCTACGCTCATCGAGTGGCCGATGATAATATATTCGTACTTGGTGTCGGGAACACCGACTATCCCGCGGACGCGCGAGAGACCCGTCAGGGTGCCCGGCTCAACCCGTACGCACTGGCGGCGCGGGCGCTGAAGCGGGCACTTGCCGACGCGGCGATGGCCAAGGCGGAGATCGACGGCATCGTCGTTGGCGGCCAGCTGGTGTACGAGCGGTTCGCCGAGATCGTCGGGAACCTCACCCACTATGGGGGAGTCGGGGACTGCTCAACGGTCATCGAGCAGGCACAGATGGCCGTGCTGACCGGCAAGTGCAAGAACGTCGCCGTCGTCTTCGCGCTGTGTCCCCGCAGCTCGCGCATGCGGTTCGGCGGGAGATCCGCGGCGGGCGGCGACCGACAGCTCCCGTACACGTACCACAACCGGGTGGGGCTCACGTCCCAAGGCGCCCTCTACGCGATGGTCGCGCGCCGGCACATGGCGGTGTACGGCACGACCGAGGAGGACTGGGGAGTCTTCTCCTGCGGCGTGCATAACAATGCGACCCCGAACGTCCAGGCGCACGAACGGGATCCGCTCACGGTCGACGATTACATGGCACTGCGCTACATCGCCGAGCCGCTCCGCCGGCCCGACTACTGCCTGATGAACGACGGCGCGGTCTCCATGATCTTCTCCGGTATCCCGCGCGGACCCCATCCGGTGCGGCTCGGCTACGTTGGTCGGCAGGACGACCTGAAGGACGCGACCCAGCTCAGGTCGCGCATGGACTTCTACCACGAGAACCTGGCTGCGGTGGCCGAGAGTTTCCGCGAGGCCAACGGGTTCGGCGTCGGCGACGTGGACTTCCTCGAGGTCTACGACAGCTTCAGCGTCCACATCCCGCTGGCCTTGGAGGGACTGGGGATCGTGGGGTACGGCGAGGCCGCGAGCTACGTCCGCGACAAGGGGATTTCCGCGACGTCGGAGTTCCCCGTCAACCCCTCCGGTGGCCACCTCGCGGAGGCGTACATGCAGGGTTGGAACCACCAGGTCGACGCTGTACGCCAGGTGCGCGGCGATGCCACGGGCGCACAGGTGCCTGGGGCGCAGCGCGGTGTGTACCTGTCCTCGGCCGTGGGGCGCACGTCGCTGCACCTCTACGAGAGGGTGTGACCGCCATGGCCGAGAAAGCGACCGGGACGGTGTCGGCCTTCTGGTCGTTCGGCGTCGACGACGAGCCGCTGTGGGACGAGCTGGGCGAGGAACGCGTGGTCGTCCAGCGCTGCAAGGAGTGCGCGGCCTTCGTCCACCCACCCACCGTCGCGTGCGGAAACTGTCTGTCCACCGATCTCGCGCTGGCGCCGGTGACAGGTGCCGGCGAGGTGCTCGCCTGGACCCGCATGCACCTGGAGTACCTGGAGGAGTGGCCGCCGCCCTACGTCGTCGCCGCCGTGCGGCTGGACGAGGGACCGATCCTCATGTGCACCGTCACCGAAGGGGCGACCGAGGTGGGAGCGCGCGGACGCGTGGTCCCCCACGTCGCCGCGTCGTCCCTCGCGGTCTACCGCTTCGTCGACGCAGGACACTAGGCGAGCAGCGCCCCCAGCTGGCGCACGTTTGCGAGCGTCTCGAGCGAATCGACCGTCGCGATGATCGTCTCTGCGCGGTCGGCGCCGACAACGGGGCCGGTGAGTCGGCGGAACTTGTCGGTCACCTCCGCGTTCGAGACCAGGACGTCAGGCTCGCCGATGGGATGGCCCACCGGCAGCTCGCGCACGGTGCCGTCGCGGAACTCGATCCGCAGGTGCTTCATCGTGACGAATGGCATCTCCTCGCCGTCGACCAACTCCGTCGACACTCGGTTCGCAAGCTCGACGAGTGTGGGGTCGGCGAGGTCGACCTCGTTGTAGTCCCACCAGGAGTTCGGCCTGCCGTGGAGGTTCATCGCGACCGAGAAGGCGAGGCTGAACTGCGCGCCGAGCACGTCCGTCGGCGCCTTGATCGTGCCGACGTGTGAGACGGCGGCGGGATTGGTGCTGAAGACCCTGACGCACTCGACGTCCACCGGGTCGAACCGCTGCTCCTTCTGCAGGATCGCGATGCCTTCGAGCACGGGCTGTATGAGGTGGCAGCAGCTGAAGAGCTTGATCGCGGTCTGCTTGACGAGGTACTTCTCGCCAAGCTCCCTGCAGAGCCAGCTCACGTCATACTCGCCGGCGAACGCGGTGAGGAAGCCGCGCTTACCCTCGAGCATCGTCGGGGGACCGGTGACGCCGGCCTGCGCGAGCAAGGTCGCGCGGATGCCGGCGCTAGCGGGGATACCGCAGTGCAGGCGCTTCACCGACCCGCCGGTCTGCGTGTACTCCATCTGCCCGCCGGAGTAGCTGCCGGCGATGGAGATCGCGTTCAGCGTCTCGGCCGGGCTCAGCTCCATGATGCGCGCGGCCGCCGCGGCCGACGCGAACGGACCCACGGCGAGCGGCGGATGGTGGCCGCGTGCGAACATGAACGGCCGTACGGCGTACGCGATCCGCAGATGTGACTCGTACGCCGCGACGACGGCCTCGATCAGGGTCTGCCCGCTCGCACCGACGTGCTCGCCCATGGCGATTGCCGGCGGGATCGAGACGGCACCCGGATGACTCGGGCTCCAGAAATTCGAGTCGTCGGACTCGTTGCTGTGACTGAAGGTCCCGTTGAGGAACGCGGCGGTGTCGGGGGCCAGCCGGCCCGACCTGCCGACGACGGTGGAGTGGCCGGCCGCGCTGAGCGGTACGACGGCATCGAGGATCCTGTGGCTCCATGGCATCTCGACGCCGGCGATCTGGCACCCGAGGTTGTCGAGGATCAGCAGCTTCGTGAAGTCGACGACACTTCGCGGCAGGTCTTCGATCCTCACGTTCGATACGTACTCGGAAAGCGTGGCTGTCTCATTCACGTCGGCCTCACTCCTTGTTGTCCGGTCGGTGCGTGGGTGCCCCCTGGTCGCCGAGCGTGGTCGTCGCCGTCCGGAGCAGGTCGTCGTTGTCCCTTCCGAGTCGAGGTGCGGTCCGGCGCACACGCACGGGCGTCCGCGAGAACCTGAAGGGCGAGCCGATGAGCCGCATCGGACCGTGGTCGGGGACGTCGAGGGTGACGACCATCTCCCGCGCCGCGGTCTGCGCCCCCTCGATCACGTCGGGCAGGGAGGCCGGGACGCAGGCCGGCACGCCCGCGACCAGGCAGGCGGTGACGACGGCGTCAGCGTCCTGTGTCGACGTCCACGCGGACACCGCCTCCTCGATCCGGTCGCGCTGCCGCAGCCGTCCGTCGGCCGTCGTCAGCGCGAGGTCGGCCGCGAGGTCGGATCGCCCCATGGCTCCGGCAAGGGCGAGCCACTCGGCTTCGGTCTCGACGGAGAGCGCAACGGGTACGTCGCGAGTGGGGAAGCAGTCGTGCGGGCAGTGCTGCGCGTGGCGGTTGCCCATCCTGAGCACCGCAGTGCTCTCCGACCGCCACCAGTCCTCCTGGGTGGACCAGACCGAGGCGTCGTAGAGTGACGCCTCCACCGTCATTCCGCGACCCGTACGCTCCCGTGCCAGGAGCCCGACAAGGACGCCGAGAAGGCAGCTGCACGCGCCGAGCAGGTCGGCGATCGACACGGCGACCTTCAGCGGTTCGCGCTCGGGGAAGCCGGTCAGGTCCATGATCCCGGCGAGCGCCTGCACGACGGTGTCCAGCGCCTTCCGCCCGCCGTACGGCCCGTCGGAGCCGAACCCGGTCAGTGCGCCGTACACCAGACGGGGGCTTGTCGCGCACAGCTCCGCCGAGCCCAGGCCGTTACGCTCCAGCGTTGTCGGAAGGAGGTTGGAGAGGAAGACATCGGCGTCGGCGGTGAGCTCCCGCAGCTCCCGCTGGTCGCGGTCCTCGTTCATGTCGAGCGTGCAGGAGAGCTTGTCGGTGTTGTTGATGTGGTACAGGTAGGAGCCGCCAGGCATCCGCCATGGCATGTGCCGGGTAGCCTCGCCCGCGGGTGGCTCGACCTTGACCACCTCGGCTCCCATCATCCCCAGCAGCCGCCCGACCAGAGGCCCCGCGGTGAACGCACACACCTCGACGACGCGGATTCCGTGCAGTGGGCCGAGGTCGCCGCCGTGCACCGATGTTCGTGTGGCGGGGCCTGCGGTATCCGTCGTGCCCGGCGTCGGCGTGAACCGCAGGAACCGTCCGCTGACCGGTCCGTGCGGCGTCGGGACGACTGTCCCGCGATGCCGGGCATGCTCGTCAGACAGCACGTCGCGCAGCACCGGGATCGGGCCGCAGACCACGCCTCCGCGGGAAAGGATGGCCACGGCCTCGGCCGTCGTGCGGCTGCGGGTCCACTCCTCGACCACGGCGTCGAGTGACTCGACGTTCCGGGTGCGGGCAGTGGAGTCGAGGTAGCGATGGTCGTCGACGAGCTCGGGCATGTCGATAGCCCTGGCGAAGTCCTCGAACTGCGCCTGGTTGACGGTGCAGACGATCAACCAGCCGTCCCGTGACCGGTACGAGTTCCACGGGGCCGTGAGCGCGTGCCTGTTCCCGATGCGTGAGGGGTTCTCGCCGGTCATCTCGTACGCGGGGAGCCACGTGCCGAGGAAAGCGATAAGCGTGTCGTACTCGGCCTGGTCGAGGAACTGGCCCAGCCCGGACGCCTCCCGCTCGTGGAGGGCGGCGAGCGCACCGGCCACGCCGAGTAATGCACCGCCCATCGCGGCGACCGGGACTCCCGCCCGCACCGGCGGATCGTCGGTGTAGCCGTTGGTGGCCATGATCGCGGCCGCTGCCTGGACGGTGAGCTCGCTGCCTGGCCGTCCCTGCAGAGGGCCGGTGAGCCCGAACGGCGTGAGGCAAAGGAACACGGTGCGGGGTGCGAGCGCCACCAGCACATCGTCGTCGAGTCCCTCGCGGGCGAGGACCGCATAAGACTCACGGTCGAGCACGACGACGTCGGACGCCACCAGATGCCCGGTAAGAACGTCCCGTGCGTCGGGGCGGGTGAGGTCTGAGGCGTGCGGATGCTTCCCCGAGGACGCCAGCCATGCGGGGCTCCGTGCGGGAGCGGCGGCGGACGGGACGGCGGCGGCTCCGGCCGTGACGACGTTGGCCCCGAGGTCGGCCAGGACCCGGCCCGCGAGAGAGGCGGAGCACCAGCCGCGGGCCGTGAGCTCCAGGACCCGCAGTCCGGCAAGTGGTGACCCGGCCTGCATCGCGGTGTATCCTCTCTGATAATTCATCACGAGGATTGTGACACGGCTCGGGTCTCTTCGGGAGTGTGAGTTCACTCGCCCGGACGGAGTGGCGGCCGGGCGCATCGGCGGAAGGCGGCCCGCATGGCGTACGAGCTCCTCACGGTGGAGGTCGAGGGATCGGCAGGAGTCATCCGCCTCGACCGGCCGGAGAAGCACAACTCGTTCAGCTCGCAGCTGTTGCGCGAGTGCGAGGAGGCCGTCAAGGAGCTGGAGGTTCGTACCGGGGTCAGGGGCATCATCCTGACCGGCACGGACGTCGCGTTCTCGACGGGTGCGGACCTCAACGAGGCGCTCGCCATTGTCAACGGCACCGAGGCCGTCAGGTTCAACCGTGGCTTCCGCGACCTGTGCACCACCATGGAGCGCAGCGCGCAACCCGTCGTCGCCGCCATCGGCGGGCACTGCATCACGGGTGGACTCGAGGTCGCTCTGGCGGCCGACATTCGCATCGCCTCGGAGAACGCGCTGTTCTCGATCACGAGCGCGAAGATCGGGTCGGTCGCCGGGGCCGGCGGTACTCAGCGCTTGCCGCGTGTGGCAGGACGCTCCGACTCGATGGAGCTGCTCTTCACTGCACGCTTCGTCGACGCAGCCGAGGCGCAACGGCGCGGCATCGTGAGCAGGGTGGTTCCTCCGGGAGGCGCGCTTGACGCCGCCAGGGAGCTCGTCGAGGAGATCGCCACCCGCGGGCCACTCAGCGTGGCATGGATGAAGAAGGCCGTGCAGGCGGGCATGAACATGGACCTGGAGTCCGCGCTGGACTTCGAGGCGGTCCTCGCAGGGATCGCCTGCGCCACCGCGGACAAGCGCGAGGGCATGAGTGCGTTCCTGGAGAAGCGGACTCCTGTGTTCCAGGGCGCCTGAGGTGCCCGACTGGCAGGGGAAGGGGACCGATGTGGACCATTGACCATATTTCCACCGAGATGATACTTTATTGCCAGCGCACGAGCAGCAGGCGTGTGCCCCTGTGTGCCACATCCCGTCGTGGTTGGTCCGGGATGGAGACATCGGTCGAGAGGAGAGCGGACCGCCGCGGTCTGACGAAGGTCTGCCGGAAGGTGCCCTCTAGGGGTGACCGGCGAACGAGAGGACCTGTCGGATGACGACGAGTCTCTTGCGGGACCGGACCGCGATCGTGGGGATCGGTGAGACGGACTTCGGTGCGATGTACCGCACCAGGGACCCCGACCTGACTCCTTACGACCACGGTGGCGAGGCGTTCGCCCGCGCGCTGGAGGACAGCGGCCTGCGTGCCGATGAGATCGACGGCCTGATCTGCGCTCGGATTCCGTCCTATGCACGCATGGCCGACGTGCTCGGCCTGAAGCATCCCCGGGTCGTCAACGTCTTCGAGGGCACGGGCCGTATGTCGGGTCTCGCGCTCCAGACGGCCGTCATGGCCATCGCGACGGGACAGGCCGAGGTCGTCGCGTGCGTCTACGGTAACGACGGGCGGTCGGCCGGTGCGCGGTACGGCGGCAGCGTGGTCGACCTGACCGGGAGCATCAACACCGCCGTGTACGACTCGATGCACGGCATGACGTCACCCGGCGCCTACGTGGCGATGATGTACCGCAGGTACCAGTACCTGTACGGAGCGCCCGACGACGCGCTCGCGCCGCTGGCGATCAACAATCGCAGGAACGGCGCGCTCAATCCGAACGCCGTGATGCGCAAGGCGATCACCTACGACGAGTACCTGGCGGCGCGCTGGATCACCGAGCCGCTGCGACTGTTCGACTACTGCCTCATCAACGACGGTGGTGTCGCCCTGATCATCACGACGGCCGAGCGTGCCAGGGACCTGCGCAAGCCCCCGGTGTACGTGAGCGCGACCGCCACCGCCGGCGACCTCACGAACTTCTACACGAGCCAGGACTTCTTCTTCGACGCTGCGAGCGATGTAGCCACGCGTCTCTATCGGGCCGCGGGGATCGAGCGGGTGGATGTGGACGTGCTCCAGGTCTACGACAACTTCACACCGACGATCCTGTTCTCCCTGGAAGGCATGGGCTTCGCCGATCGCGGTGAGGCATGGCAGTACGTCCGCGACGGCCGCATCGAGCTGGGCGGTGCGCTGCCCGTCAACACCGGTGGTGGTCACACCGCCGAGAGCTACATGCAGGGCTGGGCGCTGCACGCGGAGGCGGTACGGCAGGTCCGCGGAGAGGCCGGAGCCCGTCAGGTCAAGGACTGCGAGGTCGCGCAGTACGTCTGCCTCTCGCCCATCGTGTCCAGCCACATCTTCCGGAGGGACAGGTGAGCGTGGTCGCACCCGTGGTTCCCGAGGTCACGGCGTCGAACCGGCCGTTCTTCGAGGGCGCGCGCGAAGGTGAGCTGCGCGTGCAACGGTGCTCCGCATGCGGACACCACCACTTCCCGCCCACCTCGCGTTGTGCGGCCTGCCTGTCCGTGAAGGTCGAGTGGACTGCAGTGTCGGGCCGTGGCTCCCTCTGGTCCTGGGTCGTCATGCATCGCGCCTACTTCACCGCTCTCAAGGGGAGCCTTCCCTACGAGGTCGGGTTCGTCAGGCTCGACGAGGGTCCGATGATGATGACGCGGCTGGTCGAGATCCGCGGCCGGGACCTTGCATGCGACATGCCGGTGGAGGTCGTGTTCGAACGGGTTACCGCGGATCTGACGCTGCCGATGTTCCGGCCGCTGACAATCGGTGATGCCCCGTGACCGGACGCGGCGACGGCGCCCACGGCGAGCTCGTCCTGCTCGAACGCTTCGACGGGTACGCGGTCGTCACGCTGAACCGGCCGGAGAAGGCCAACGCGATGAACGCGGCCGCTCAGACGGAGCTCGCGGCCGCGCTCGACGCTGTGCGGGAGGACTGTCGCGCCGTCGTGCTGACGGGCGCGGGCCACCGGTCGTTCTGTGCCGGCGTCGACCTGTCCGAACGCCGAGGGCTGTCGAAGAACCAGGTGCAGGAACGTCTCTTCTCCTGGGGCGCCGACCCGTGGTTCGAGATCCAGGAGCGCATCCTCCGGCACCCCGCGGTGTTCGTCGCCGCCGTGAACGGTGCCGCTCTCGGCGGCGGACTCACCCTGGTGAACAACTGCGAGATCGCCGTGGCGTCCGACGCCGCCGTGTTCGGCATGCCCGAGATCGGGCTGGGCACGTTCCCCGCCCTCTCCGGCGCGTCGACACTGCACCGCATCCTGCCCAAACATGCCGCATACCTCGTCCTCACGGCGGATCGTGTCGACGCGGAGAAGGCGTTGCGCTGGGGTCTGGTGACTGAGGTGGTACGGCCTGACGACGTGCTGTCTCGCGCCAAGGAGATCGCGGCGATCGTGGGAAAGCTCGACCCGGTCGTGGTCGACTTCAGCAAGAGGGCGGTGCGCGAGGTACCGACCATGGACTGGTCCAGGAGTATCGACTACGGCCTGCGCACCGGGATGGTGGTCCGCGCCAACTCGGATGCCGCCGTCGCCGGCGTCACGCGCTTCCTCGATCGCGCCGAGAGGGGAGGAGGTAACACATCGGCACCGAGCTCCACGACGGCGGAACCGCACACCTGAGCCCCTACCACCATCCCTCTTCCATGTGACGCGACGCATTCCCAGGTCGCCGCCCGAACCCATCGAACCATCCACAGAGACCTCTCTTCATAGGCGCGGAGAAACGTCATGGATCGCACTCCAGCCGAGCCGCTGCTCGAGGCGCGCAACCTCACCAAGTACTACCCATTGGCCCGGAAGGCGCCGTGGTCCAGGCGCACCGGCGTGGTGCGGGCCGTCGACGGGATCTCGTTCTCACTCGGGGAGCAGGAGACGATCAGCCTGGTCGGCGAGTCCGGCTGTGGCAAGACGACCACGGCGCGAATGATCCTCGATCTCGAGAGGCCCACGAAGGGCGAGATCGTCTACCGGAGCAGGGACCTGAGAACCCTGAGGGGCAGCAGCCGCCTCGAGTACCGCACGTCGGTCCAGGCCGTGTTCCAGGATCCGACGACCTCCCTCGATCCGCGGCGGCGCGTGCGCGCGATCGTGGGAGAGCCGCTGGCGGTGAACCGCAAGCTGAGCCATGGGGAGCTGAACAGGCACGTCGACGAGCTGCTCACTGCCGTGGGGCTCGACCTGTCCCAGGCGAGGAGCTTCCCGCACGAGCTCAGCGGAGGCATGCGCCAGCGCGTGGCCGTGGCGCAGTCGCTGGCACTGCGGCCGTCGCTGATCGTGCTCGACGAGCCGGTCTCGGCGCTCGACGTCTCCATCCGTGCGCAGATCATGAACCTGTTGAAGGACCTGCAGACCGAGTTCGGCCTCTCGTACCTGCTCATCGCGCACGACCTGGCGACGGTCCGCTACCTGAGTGACCAGGTGGCGGCGCTCTACCTCGGGCAGATCGTCGAGATCGGCGACTCCGAGATCATGTTCACCCGCAGCCTGCACCCGTACACCCTGGCGCTGATCTCCGCGGCCGACAGCTCGGAGGACCGTGACGGTCGGCCACGCATCGTGCTGCAGGGCGACGTGGCGTCGCCGGCCGACCCGCCGTCGGGTTGCCGGTTCCACCCACGCTGCTGGCTGCGGACCCAGCTCTCCGACACCGAGCGCTGTACGACCGAGGCTCCGGCGCTGCGTCCCCTCGGGGAGAACCACAGGGTGGCCTGTCACTTCGCCGAGACGCTGACCGAGCCCGAGCAGCGTAAGCGACTGCTCGATGTCGCCCGCGAGGCGAGCCGCGACCCGGCCGATACCACGCCGGCCACACCGACAGGTGTCGGTGCCGCACCCGGGCGGGGAGAGGAGGACTGGTCGTGACCAACTACATCCTCAGGCGACTCTGGCAGGGCGTGATCTCGATCATGCTGCTGCTGACCCTGGTCTTCTTCTTGAGCCGGACGACGGGTAACCCGCTGGACCTGCTGGTCCCCATCGACGCCACGCCGGAGACGATCGCCAACATCTCCCGGCAGAACGGTCTCGACAAGCCGTTGATCGTGCAGTACCTGTACTACATCGGCAACCTGTTCACCGGCGACATGGGCACGTCGATCCGCTACCGACAACCGGTGTGGGATCTCTTCAAGGACGCGTTCCCCAACAGCCTGCGGCTGGTGATTCCGTCCTTCATCTCGGCGATCGTCATCGGCATCCCGCTCGGCGTGCTCGCGGCCACCTCGCGGCTGCGGATCGCCCGTCGCCTGTTGGCGGCCGTCGGTGTCGTCGGTATGGCCACGCCGCTGTTCTGGCTGGCGATCCTGTTGATCTTCCTCTTCTCCGTCAAGCTCGGCGTGCTGCCGTCGTCACAGATGGGAGGTATCGACCACTACGTCATGCCGGTCGCCGCGATGACGATGTTCATCATGGCGGGCCTGCTCCGGCTGACTCGGTCGAGCATCCTCGATGCGATGGACAGCGAGTACGTCAAGCTGGCGCGGCTCAAGGGCCTGTCCGAGAACCGGGTCATCTGGAAGCACGCGCTGCGCAACTCGCTGACCGCGGCCGTGGCGTTCCTCGGCGTCCTGCTCTCGTTACTGCTGACCGGGAGCACGGTGATCGAGACGGTCTTCGCGTGGCCGGGCACGGGACGGCTCACCTACGACGCACTGGTGTCCCGCGACTATCCCCTCGTCCAGGGCATCGTGCTCATCACGGCGATCTTCATCATCTTGGTGAATCTCGTGGTCGACATCCTGCACGCCTATCTCGAACCGAGGATCCGGCTATGAGCGCTCTGGACCTGGGCCCGCGCGACGTGCAGGTACCGCTCGAGGACCTGACGTTCAAGGTGAAGCGGCGCTCGCTTCCCTGGGTGACGCTGTTGATCGTGGGGTTCTTCATCTTCGTGGGACTCTTCGCGCCGCTGCTGACCTCCTACAGCCCGACGGCGCCCGATCTCATCAACCGCCTGCAGCCACCGAGCGCGGAGCACTGGCTCGGCACCGACAGCCTCGGGCGCGACATGGTGACGCGCCTGTTCCACGGGGCCAGGATCACGCTGACCGTGGTGACGTTCGCACTCCTCATGGGGTCGGGCGTCGGGCTGGTGCTCGGCATGGTGGCGGGCTACTTCGGCGGCGCGGTCGACGCGGTCATCTCGCGCATCGTCGACGCGGTCCTCTCGATCCCCGGCCTCTTCTTCGGCCTGCTGTTCGCGGCGACACTGGGCACCGGCATCAAGTCGGTCGTCTTCGCCATCTCGCTCATCCTGTGGTCGAGGTTCGCACGGGTGATCAGGAGCGAGGTGAGGTCGATCAGGGAACGGGACTTCGTATCGCAGTCCCGTGTGATCGGATGCTCCCGACTCCGCACGATCGTCGTGCACGTGTTCCCGAACGTGCTGAGCACGATCATGGTGCTCGTCTCCATCAACCTCGGTGAGGTCATCCTCCTCGAGGCCGCGCTGAGCTTCCTCGGGGCGGGCATCCCGCCGCCCAACCCCTCGTGGGGAGCGATGATCGCCGAGGGTCAGCGCTACCTGACGACGGCATGGTGGATGGCACTGACCCCGGGGGTGGCCATCCTGCTCGCGGTGCTGTCGGTGAACCTGCTGGGTGACTGGGTCCGTGAACGTCTCGACCCGCGGCTGCGCGACAAGGTGTGACCCGATGACCGAAAAGAACGGCAGCACACCGACCGATGCGCCGGGCTCCCTGGTGCTCTCGGTGGAGGACCTGCAGATCTACTTCTACAGCCGACGCGGTGTCGGCAAGGCCGTCGACGGCGTCAGCCTCGACCTCTACCGAGGACAGACCCTCGGCGTCGTCGGCGAGTCGGGAAGCGGCAAGAGCGTGACGGCGGCCGCGCTGGTGGGGCTGCTGCCCAAGCCGGCGGCACGCATCCTCGGCGGCCGGATCCTCTTCAACGGCGAGGACCTGACCGACAAGTCCAACGACCAGTGGCGTGCGTACCGGGGCAAACACATCGCGATGATCCTGCAGGACCCGCTGAGTGCACTCAACCCGGTCTTCACGATCGGCAATCAGGTGTACGAGCCGCTGAAGCTGCACAAGCGGCTCTCGGGTACACCGTTGAAGCAGCGGGCGATCGAGCTGCTGAGGCTGATGCGGATTCCCGCCGCCGCGGACCGGCTCAACAGCTACCCGCACCAGTTCAGCGGTGGCATGCGCCAGCGGGTCGTCGGCGCCATCGGGCTGGCCGGCGAGCCCGAGGTGCTCATCGCGGACGAGCCGACGACCGCGCTCGACGTTACCGCGCAGGCCGCATACATCCGGCTGCTCAAGGACGTGCAGAGGCGGACCAACCTGGCGATGCTGTTCATCACCCACGACTTCGGCATCGTCGGCGACGTCTGCGACAGGGTCGCGGTCATGTACGCGGGGCGTGTGGTGGAGACCGCGAGCACGCGATCGATCTTCCACGCGCCGTCGCATCCGTACACCAAGGCGCTACTGCGCTCCGTCCCGGACCTGAAGAAGGGCGCGGACCGCCTGGTCTCGATCCCGGGCGCGCCGCCGTCGATCTACGGCCAGCCCGCGGGCTGTCGCTTCCATCCGCGCTGCTGGCTCTACGACCAGCTGGGTCAGCCGGAGCGCTGCCGGACGGACGTGCCGGCGCTGTCGAGCGTCGCCGAGAGCCACACGGCGGCGTGCCACTTCACGGACGAGGCCATGCGGCGCGAGATCCAGGTCGAGGATCGGGCCCGTCCGGTCGTGTCACCCGCCACGGACGACGCGTGACGGCAAACGAGGCGGCGGAGGAAGGAGAGACGGCGTCCCCGCGACCGAGTGGTCTGCCGCTTGCGGCCGCACTCGCGGCCACGCTGCTCGGCATGATGCCAGCGTTCCTCATCGGTGGCCTCGCCATCTTCATCCGCCACGATTTCGGCGTGAACGAGGCCGAGTTCGGACTCTCGATCAGCATGTTCTTCCTCGTGTCCGCGGGTCTGTCGATCCCCGGCGGGATGGTTGCACAACGGCTGACGGCCCGCGGCGGGCTCGCCCTGTGCGGCGTCCTGACCGGGATCGCGCTGCTGGGGGTTGCGCTGGTCGCCGACCGCTGGTGGACCTTCATCGGGTTTCTCGCGATCGGGGGTCTCGGCAACGCGCTCGGCCAGCCCGTCTCGAACCGCATCCTCGTCGCGCTCGTCCCGTTGAATCGGCGCGGCGTCGCGTTCGGCATCAAGCAGTCGGCGGTCCCGCTGAGCGGCCTGCTCGCCGGTCTCGTCGTGCCGCTGGTCGCCTATGTCGGCGAGTGGCGATGGGTCGTCGGAAGCCTCGCGGCGGCCGGACTGGTCGTCGTGTTCGTGGGTGTCGCCCGGCTCGCGCTAGCCTCTCCCGAGGCCGCGCCGGCAGGGCTGCCGAGGCTGAGCGACCCCGTCCCGCTCTTCCTCATCGCACTCGCCGGGCTCCTCGGCTCCATCGGGGTCACGGCGACCGGATCTTTCCTGATCCTCTCCCTCGTCGACCGGGGCACGAGCGTCGGACTGGGTGGCGGCCTGCTCGCCGCAGGGAGCCTCACCGCGATCGCGGCGCGCGTGGTGCTCGGCTGGCTCGTCGACCGCCTCGGGCTCTCCAGGCACACGCTGCGGTTGATGGCACTCGTCCTGTGTGCCGGCGCTCTGGGATACGTGATCCTGTCGTTCGCGACGGCACAGGTCACACTCGTCGTCGGCGCGATGCTCGCGCTCGTCGGTTCGTCCGGCTGGCAGGGCATGTACCACTTCTCGGTCGTGTCCCGCTACGCCGCGGTGCCCGCCACCGCGACAGGGATCGCGCAGAGCGGGATGTACGCCGGCGGGATCGTCGGGCCCCTCGTATTCGGACTGGTCGTCGTCCACGTCGGTTACGGCGCGGCCTGGTTGGTGACCACGGCGACATCGCTCACCGCGATCGTGTTCGTCGCCGTGGTCGAGCTGCGGGCGCGAGCGCGCACGGCCACGAGCGTGACCTGACCGTAGGGATCGGTGCCGTCAGCCGAGAGGGAGGGTGGCGACGGGAGCGCCGGCTCGCTGCCCGCGGGTGAACGCGGTTCCAAACGGCTTGGAGAGCTCGTCCAGCGTGTCGAGGATCGCCTCGCCCTCCGCGCCGGTCGCGAGCGCCGGCTCGCCGCGCCGGTAGACGAGCTCGCCACTGCTGAGCACGAGCGGACGGATCTCCAGGGACGCGGAACCGCCACCGACGTCGAGGCTCACCATGATCGCCTCCCAGAACCGGCGGTGCGCGGAGAATCCCACCTCCACGGCGTCGAAGTAGTCGCGTGGCGTCGACGTGGCCGCGTCGACGCCCTGGAGCAGGTAGGCCGCCTCGGGGAGATATGGCACGGTCTCGGGCGTGAAGAAGAAGTTCCCTGTCGAGTAGAGGATCGGCTTGCCCTGGTAGACCTCCACGCCACGGATGCAGTGCGGGCCGTGGCCGATGACGACGTCGGCTCCGGCGTCGATCCACCGGTGGGACGCCTCGACGAGGAAGTCCGGGAGGTCGTACGAGTTCCAGCCGTCTGCGGCTCCCTCGTGGCAGTGCACGCTGACGGCGACGACATCGGCGGACCTGCGTGCGAAGTCGACGGACCGGTCGATGTCGTCGAGGTCGTGCGGGTGCGCTCTCGTGTTGACCCTCGTCTCGTCACCCACCGTGAAGACGGTGCCCGCGAACGGCACGGTGGAGCCGGCGCGAACGTTTGGGCCGCCGGTCATGAAGATCCGCGACTTGCTTGCCGCCACCCGGTCCACCCTGGCGGCCGCCGTGCCGAGGCGCTCGTCGAGATCGGCCAGGTAGCGGATGTCGTCCTCCGTGACGGAGTAGGTCGTGGACCAACGCAGCGGGTTGACACCGGAACGGCCCGTCGTACGGAGGTTCGGGTCCGTGGCGAGGCTGACGTCGGCGGTGCTAGCACACACACCCACGAGGGCAAACCGTCCCGCCGGACTGTCGACGAACACCGGTTCCCGTGCCTCACCGAGCGTACGACCGGCACCGGCGAACGGCAGCCTCGCCGCGGACAGCCTGGCGATCAGGTCGTCGAGTCCGCGGGTGGAGTAATCGAGCGCGTGGTTGTTGCCGATGTTCACGACGTCGATGCCGAGCCAGCGGAGGTCTTCGATCGTGTCGGGGTGGCCCATGAGGTGCATCCCGTGCCGGACCGGACCGGGCGTGGCTGGCAGGTCCGGCAATGCCGCCTCAAAGTTCGTGAACGCGATGTCGGCGCCGCGGAGCGCGTCCCGGATGGGTTCGAAGGGCGAGTCGTCACCACGGTGGGCGAGGCGCCTGGTCAGGATGGCGTCTCCGGTCGCGAGGAGCCTCATCGCAGCAACCCCTTCCGTAGGAGGATCTGATACAAGATAATCCATACCCATGAGCACCGTCGAGCAGTCGTCCGCCGCAGGCATTCGCCTCGGCCTCCTCATCAGCCGGGACGAGCCGGGCACCAGCGATCCGGTGGTGACCCTGGCGCAGAGCGTCGAGCGCGCCACGCGGGCACGGGACGCCGGATTCGAGATGATCAGCGTCGCGCACCGGTACTCGTTCGGTCCGTCCGCCGACGCCGACGAGGCCTCGCTGTTCACCTGGCGCTTCCAGCCCTTCCTGATGCTGGCGTACCTCGCCGCCCGGCTGGGGGACACGGTCGACTATGCGACCAGTGTGCTCGTCTCTCCCGGACTGCATCCGGTGCAGCTGGCCGAGGACGTCGCCACGCTGGACGCGATGTGCCACGGGCGCCTCAAGGTCGGCATCGGGTTGGGCTGGATGCCCTATGAGTTCGAGGCGTTCGGCGTCACCAGCACCGGTCGGGCCAGGCGGTTCGACGAGCTGCTCGAGACCTATCGGGCGTTGACGACGCAGGACTCGGTCACCAGCGCCGGCCCGCACTTCCCGGTCGCGGGCAGGTCGCTGGTGGCGCATGGCATCCAGCGCCCGGTGCCGCTGTGGATCGGGGCGTCGGCCGACGCGGCGGTTCGTCGTGCCGCACGTTACGGCGACGCATGGGTGATGACCGCTCACATGGACGTCGCTACGCTGGTGGAGCAGCAGCGGCTATACCATGCCGAGCTCGCCCGCTGGGATCGCCCCCGTCCTGCCCGCGTTCCCGTCAACCGCATGCTGGCCATCGCCGAGGACAGGGACACCGCGCTACGGGAGATCCGCCCGATGATCGAGGACTGGTACCGCAAGCGCGGTACCTGGGGATGGTTCCTCACCGAGGACACCGCGTCCGACATCACGGCGATCGGCGACAGGTGGATCGTCGGCGATCCCGACGACTGCGTCGAGCAGATCCTGGCGCTGCGCAGGGAGCTGGGCGCGACCGACGTCATCCTGGCGACACCGTTCCCCGGAGCGGACCAGGTCACGCGCCTGCGCATGATTGATCTGGTGGGGGAGCACGTGATCCCGCGCCTCGCTGCGGCGGCGGCGGAATCGGTGGCCTGAACTGGTTCCTGCTGCCGCGGCTACTCGCAGAGCAGGTCGACGAAGGCGTCGACCGGCAGGTCGAGTGGCGCAGGACCGTCCGCGAAGGTCCGCAGGATCTCCCGCGTCCTGGCGACGGAGAGGCGCGCGGCGAGGTTGTCCTCGAGTTTCTCCCTGAGCTGCACCCTGCCGGCGTCGCGGCGGCTCGGGTGCCCGACGGGGAAGCGGATCTCGACGCGGTCCGTCGACGTCCCGTCGGTGAAGGTCACCTGGATCGCGGTGGCGATCGCCATGACCTCCGGGTCGACATAGTCCTCGGTGTAGCGGGGATCCTCCTCGACGTGCATCCGCTCGCGCAGGGCGTCGATCCGCGGATCCGTGGCGAACTCGTCGGAGTACATATCGGCGTCTAGCCGACCCTGCATCAGCGCAACGGCGACGATGTACTGCAGGCAGTGATCCCGGTCCGCGTAGTTGTGCAGGGGACCCGTCTTGCTGATGATCTGGATCGTCGGCCGCTGCGTAGTGATCACGATCGTTGCGATGTCGTCCAGACGGTCCCGTACCGCCGGGTGCAGCACCTGGCAGCACTCGAGCGCAGTGGCTCCGTGGAACTCGACCGGAGCGGTCTTGAACAAGACCCGTTCCATGACGTAGTTGCCGAGCGGTTGCGCCAGCGTGAGACGGTGCCCGCGGAAGAGCGCGTCATTGAACCCCCAGCGCGGGACGCTCAGCACGGACGGCGCCGCAGGCTCGCCCCGCAACGCCAGGAGGGCGAGCTCCAGGCCACGGCTCCCCGCGTGTCCGGCGGCCCACGACTTCCGGGGACCGGTCAGCGGTGCGTGCCGGTACGCGCGCAGGTTGCCGCCGTCCATCCAGGCGTGGGACACGGCCGAGACCACGGCATCGACGTCTCCATCCAGCATGGCCGTCGTCACTGCAGCGGACGCGACGCGGACCAGGACCGTGTGGTCGATCGCCGCCCACTCGCGGAAGCCGTTGTTGACGCTGAGGATTCCCTGGATCTCATGGGCCTTGATCATGGCGGTGAGCACATCGCCGACGGACGGCCGCGCTGCCGCACCGAAGGCACCACGGGCCAGGGCATCGGCCGCCGCGAGGATCGGTCCCAGGTTGTCCGACGGATGGCTCCCCTCCAGCGACAGCCATGCGTCGTTGGCGTCGATCCATCGGACGAGCAGGCCGGTGTCGTGCGCTGCCCGCACGGGGTCGAGGACGTCGCCGGTGAACGGCACCCGCGCACCGCCGGGGACCGGTACGACGGTGCCGGGGACGACGGGTCCGAGGTGGGCGAGACAGTCGGGCCTGGTGGCACCTCGGGCCGCGCACCCCACGGCGTCGAGGAACGACAGGAGCGCGGTGTCGACGGCGCGGTCGGAGAACGCGCGGTCGGCGACCGCGTACTCGGCGATCTGGGTGAGCAGAAGGTCGGGTTCGGGGAGCTCGTTGGGGTCTGCCGCCGCACTGCCCATGCCGCCGCCCACTCTCATGTCCACCATGCGATCAGGTCGTCCTGAAGTCTGGCGGAGCCAGGTGGAACGATCTATGATATTTTATTGTAACGCACCAGAGAGTCCTCCGAACAGTCTGGGAGCCCTGCATGGTCCACAAGGATGTCGTCGTCGTCGGAGGTGGGAACGCCGGGCTGTGCGCCGCGCTCTCCGTGCGGGAGGCCGGTCTGGACGTGCTGGTCCTCGACCGAAACTCGCGGGAGTCGTCGGGCGGCAACACGCGCTTCACCGGTGGCGGCTTCCGGGTCGTCGTCGCGAACGAGGAGCAGGCGAAACAGCTCGTCCCCGACCTGACCGACACCGAGCTCAAACAGTTCCTCTACTACGAGGAAGGCAAGTTCTTCGACGACTGGGCGCGAGTGACACGTGACCGTGCCGATTCGGACCAGGTCGAGACGATTATCAAGAACAGTTTCGACACGCTCGTCTGGATGAAAGGGAAAGGCGTTCCGTTTCTCCCGTGGCATGAGTGGCACGGAATTCCTGTCGGCGTGTCCGGTGCCGGTGCGGGGCTCGTCGAGGCGCTCACGACGGCCGCGACCAAGGCTGGCATCACGATCTCCTACGACTCCAGGGCGACCTCGCTCCGCAAGGAAGAGGGATGCGTCGTTGGGCTGGTGTACGAACACGGAGGGGAGGTCATCGAGGTGACGGCAGGAGCGGTGATCCTGGCCGCCGGTGGCTTCCAGTCCAGCCCCGAGTGGCGCACGCGCCACCTGGGCCCCGGCTGGGACCTGGCTCGCGTGCGTGGCACGTGGACGAACACCGGAGACGGTATCCGGATGGCCGTGGAGCAGGGCGCGCAGACCTACGGCCACTGGTCGGGATGTCACGCGACCCCGTGGGACTACAACGCGCCGACGTTCGGTGACCACAGGATCGGAGACATGTTCAAGAAGCACTTCTACCACCTGGGCATCACCGTCAACGCGGCCGGCGATCGCTTCGTCGACGAGGCGAGCGACTTCAAGTCGTACACCTACGCCAAGTTCGGCCGCGAGATCAGTACTCAGCCGGACCAGCTCGCGTGGCAGGTGTTCGACGCGAAGGTGACCAACCTGCTCGGCGACGAGTACCGGATGAAGCGGATGACCAAGGTCAAGGCCGACACCCTCGAGGGCCTTGCGGACAAGCTGGCCGGCGTCGACAAGGAGGGCTTCCTGCGGACTGTCGCCGACTACAACGCTGCGGTGCAGACCGACAAGGAGTTCGACCTCGACGTCCTCGACGGTCGAGCCGCCCCCGGGCTGCCGGTGCCGCGCGCGAACTGGGCGAACGCACTCGACACCCCGCCGTTCGAGGCGTACGAGGTCACCTGCGGGATCACCTTCACCTTCGGCGGCGTCCGGATCAACACCCGGGCGGAGGTCGTCGGCTTCGACGACCGGCCGATCCCCGGCCTGTACGCCACCGGCGAGATGGTCGGCGGGAACTTCTACTTCAACTACCCGGGCGGCTCCGGTCTCACGTCGGGATCGGTGTTCGGCAGGATCGCGGGTCGAGGGGTGGCGGCACTCTTCGGCTCCGGCGCGGCCGGAGCCACGGGGCGGCCGGCGGTGAGTGCGACATGAACATCACGTCGGAGTTCGCGGACTTCGCCCTCGGCATCGACATCGACGCGCTGCCCGAGCGGGTCGTGTCGGCGGCGGAGACCGTCCTCCTCGACCACATCGCGGCGGGGATGTATGGCTCGCGCCAGCCGGCTAGCCGGGTCGTCGCGGAGCACGCGCTGCGCGAGATCGCCGGCGCCCAGGGGCGGGTGCCGCTCTACGGTCGCACCGAGCTCGTGCCGCCGGGCCATGCCGCGCGCGTCAACGGGACGGCAAGCCACGGCTTCGAGCTCGACGACGTGTATGAGCCCGGAGGGATCCATCCGGCAGCGGTCGTCATCCCCGCGGTCGTGGCATCGGCCGTCGACCGCGGGGCCACGGGCCGTGAGCTGCTGACCGCGATCATCGTCGGTTACGAGATCGTGGGCCGCATCGCCTTGGCGGCCGGGTCACAGTTCACGGCCTTCCACAGCACGGGCACCCACGGCATCTTCGGCACCACCGCCGCGATCGGTGGGCTCGCCGGTTTCGACGCCGAACGGCTCATCCAGGCATGGGGCATCACGGCCTCCTTCTCCGGTGGCCTCAAAGCGTTCCAGAGCGGTGGCGGCGAGGTAAAGCGGATCCACGGTGGTCGTGGCGGGGAGAATGCATTGCTGGCCGTCAGTTTGACCGAGGCCGGCCTGACCGGACCGGTCGACATTCTGGACAACGACCGCGGGTTCTTCGCCGCGTACGGGAAGAACCTCGCGCTCGACGGCATCACCGAGCCCCGCGAACGGTGGGTGGTCGAGGACGTCTACTTCAAGCCCTACGCGAGCTGCGCCGCTACCCACGCCGTCATCAACTCGGTCAAGACGATCCTCGCCGGCGACAGCATCGCCGTCGACGACGTCGAGAAGGTGATCGTGCGCACGTCTCAGCGCGGGGTCAGCCAGAACAGCATCCCGGTGCCGAGCGGCACGATGACGGTGCAGTACAGCATCGAGTCCGCGGTCGCGCTCGCACTGCTCGGCACGGTCGATGAGCCGTCGTCGTTCGTCTACGACACCTACGTCTCGTCGGGTGCGCCGGACGTCGCGTCCCGGGTCGACGTGCGGCTCGACGCGGAACCGGAGGCCGCCTACCCGGCAAAGCTCGCCGGCGGTGCCGACATCGTGCTCAAGGGTGGACGTGTCCTGTCGGCCTATGAGCCTGGTCTGCGTGAGCTGACCGAGCCGGCCGAACGGTACGCCGCCACGCTCGACAAGTTCCACCGGGTGACCCGCGGCCTGCTGACCGAGGACGCGCAGCGCGAGGTCGTCGAGCTCGTCGGGCGTCTCCGGTCGACCGGGTCGCCGAGCGAGCTCGCCGACCTCATCGGACCGCGTTCGGTGGCTGCCGAGAAGTAGGCCGGACCACGCTGATATTCAGCGAGAGCGAGGATGCTGTGAGCTGGAGCGAGGACATGGTGGCCCGGGCCTTCGAGGCTCGGAAGAACGAGCTGCCCGCCGAGGTGGCGGCGCAGACCAAGCGCATCATCCTGGACTCGATCGGATGCATGTACGGCGCGGCCGACACGAAGATGGCCGCGGCCCTGGTGACCGGTCTACCCGACCTGGGCGCGGGTGAGCAGGCCACGTTGCTCGGTCAGGCGCGGAGGGCGGGCATCGAGGCGGCGTTGCTGTTCAACGGCGGCCTGCTCAGGTACCTCGACCTCAACGATGTGCAGTCCTCCGAGCGCATCAACCAGCCGCGCCACGGACACAACTCGGAGTTCCTGCCGGTGGTCCTCGCGCTGGCGGAGCGCCAGGACCTTTCCGGCCGGGAGGTCGTCGCCGCGCTGTCCAGGTCGTTCGACCTGGCCACCGCGTTCACCGAGTGTGTGACCGGACCTTCGCTCGAGGAACGCGGCTGGAACATGGACCTGCGTGCCGCGTTCGTGGTCCCCGTGGTGGCAGGACAGCTGCTCGGCATGAGCGAGGCGCAGATCGTGCACGCGGTCGGCATCTCGGGTTCTCGCTCGGGTGTTCTGGGGATCCTGGACAGCGACACCGAAGAGAACTCGATGGCCAAGAACCTGCGGTTCCCGTTCACGGCCCTGACCGCGCTGTACTCGACGTTCCTCGCCAAGGCCGGCGTCTCGGGACCCGTCAACGTCCTCGAGGGCCACGCTGGCTTCGCCTCGTCAGTCCTCGCGGGCGACTTCGATCCCGCACCGCTGTCGACGGAGTACCTCGAGCATCGCGTGCTCGACGCGATCCTGAAGAACTTCGCGTCGTGCTTTGCGACGCATGGGCACCTCACCGCGACCCTCGCACTGGTCACCGAGCACGACATCCGTCCCGACCAGGTCGAGCGGGTGGACGTCCTCACGACCACCCGCGGAGTCCGGCATACGGGCCAACCGGTGCGCCGCAAGCCCACCACCAAGGAGACGGCCGACCACAGCGCGTTCTACGTCCAGGCGACCCTGATCAGGGAACGTCGGCTCGGTCCCGAGCAGTACAAGGATGGTCGGATGAAGGACCCGGAGGTGCACGAGCTGATGGACCGGGTCTTCATCGAACCTGATGAGCGCTTCGACAGCCAGTATCCGGCGGCAGAGGTGCGGATCACTCTGAAGGATGGTCGTCAGCTAACCCACGTCGCCCCCTATGCCCTCGGCCACCGGCAGAACCCGATGTCCGACGCGCAGATCGAGGACAAATACTTCGGCATGACCGTGCCGCATGTCGGACAGGAGCGTGCAGAACGCATGAGAGATCTCATCTGGCGCCTGGACGAGCTCGACGACCTCGAGCAGCTCTTCACCCTCCTGCGTGGCTCCGAGTCGCGAGGTAGCTGACGAGAGTGCAACGTCCGGCGTGCCGACGAGGCGCGCCCGTTCACCGCCGCCACGGGGCGGCGACCGGTTCATCTGTCCGCGGGGGATGTCGGTTCGGCAGGCGCTCACGCCTGCATTCGGCCAGGAGGCACACTGCCATGACGGTTCGATGGCTTCACCGGGGTATGGCGTGGTTCGTTGCGGTGGTGCTGTGCGCCTCGCTCGCCGCGTGTGGTGGGGAGGGCGACGAGAAGTCCACCAAGGGTGGCGCGGCGTCCATCAAGGTGGCGTTGTCCACGTTCGGCAACGAGCAGCTTGACCCGACGATGGAGAGCCGGTCGCAGGTGCTGCAGATGCTGCTGCCGATGTTCGACACAATCCTCGAGATTGGTCCGGACGGGGAGCTGAAGCCGGGCCTGGCGGAAAGCTGGGAGGCCGCCGACGACAACCTGTCGTGGACGTTCAAGCTGCGCAAGGGCGTGCAGTTCCACGGTGGCTACGGCGAGCTGACCGCGGAGGACGTCAAGTTCAGCCTGGAGCGCTGGTCGAACCTCGAGGCGACGAACGACCAGGCGGCGACGGTCGACGATGCGATCGACAGTGTCGAGGTGGTGGACGACTACACGTTCATCATCCACACGAAGGGCGTCCGTATCGACCTGCCGTACGTCATCGCGCCCCACCAGGCGACGGCCGGGATCGTGTTCTCGAAGAAGTACCTGACCGAGGTCGCCGGTGACGACTTCGACGCTCAGGTGGCGGCGATGAACGAGAAGCCGGTCGGCAGCGGGCCGTTCGAGTTCGTGTCCCACACGCGTGGCTCGTCGGTGGTGATGAAGGCGGTGGCGAAGCACTGGCGCAACACCCCGAAGGTGAAGCGGGTGGAGTTCCTGCTGGTGCCGGAGGTGTCGACGCAGGTGTCGATGCTGAAGAGCGGTGACGCTGACGTCATCGAGGTCAGTGGTGACCAGGCCGACGAGGTCGAAGGCTCGGGTGGCGGGCTGGAGATCCGGTCGATCCCCGACGGCCTGGGCGTCAGCCTGCTGATCCCCGGGTTGTACCGGCCGGGCGCGAAGAACCGGCCGACGCAGGACGTGCGGGTGCGCCAGGCGATGTCGCTGGCGATCGACCGCAAGGCGATCCTGCAGGCAATGCTCGGCGGCCGCGGTGACCTACCGACGACTCCATGGAGCACGACCGAGGCGACTGCCGACGTCGACGTCGAGCACTTCAAGAGCAAGTACGCGACCTCGATGTCGTACGACCCGGAGAGGGCCAAGACCCTCCTCGCGGAGGCCGGCCACCCGAACGGCGTCGACGGGATCACCCTCGACTCGTTCAACCGACCGGGCGCCGCGAACCTGCCGCAGCTCGCCGAGATCGTCGCCGCGCAGTGGGCGAAGGTCGGAATCCGCGTGAAGATCCGGACGCAGGACTACGGCAACTACCGCCCGCACTTCACCAGGGCCAAGCTCGCCGACGACTACAACGCCGGGTGGCCGGTCGTCTACTCCAGCACCGCGCGGTACGAGGCGTTCGGCGCGGCGAACACCTACCTCCGCTACGAGGGTGGCGCCTCGGTCCAGTTGATGCGCAACCCCGACCTGGACACCAAGATCCCGCGGATCAATTCCACCGTCGACGACGCTCGGCGTAAGGCACTGGTGACGGAGATATTCGACACGGCGGACGACGCATGGGTACAGATGCCGCTGTTCAACGCCGATTTCACCTACGGCGTCAACAGCGAAACCGTCGGCAAATGGACGACGTATCCGGGGTGGGCATTCCTCGGTCGAATGCTCGAGTCGCAGAAGTAGAGGGCACCGCTGAGGGATCGCGCGCCGGCGGCTGTGGGGCGCGCTCCCACGAAGGCGCTGTTCGAGATGAAAGATAAATGATATGCTCCTGACGTTCCTGAGGGACGCGGCCGGGGGCCACGCAGAGCGGCGTTGTCGGCCGGGAGGTGTCTTCCATGGCGGGTCGGTCGGTTCGCGTCGATGCGCGCGCGCGTCGGTGTATGGCCTGGTGCGTCACTGTGGTGCTGTGCGCCTCGCTGGCCGCGTGCGGCGGCGAGGGTGATGGCGACACCGGCCAGGGTGACTCCTCGATCACGATCGCGCTGTCCACATTCGGCAACGAGCAGCTGGACCCGGCGATGGAGAGCCGCTCACAGGTGCTGCAACTCCTGCTGCCGATGTTCGACACGATCCTCGAGATCGGCACCGACGGCGCGGTGGAGCCAGGGCTGGCGGAGAGCTGGAAGGCCAGCGAGGACGGCCTGTCGTGGACGTTCAAACTGCGCAAGGGCGTGCAGTTCCACGGCGGCTACGGCGAGCTGACCGCGGAGGACGTCAAGTTCAGCCTGGAGCGGTGGGCGAACCCGAACGGCGGCAACTCCGAATCGGGCACGGTCGCCGGTGCGATCGACCGCGTGGAGGTCGTGGACGACTACACGTTCGTCATCCGCACCAAGGGCGTACGTACGGACCTGCCGTACCTGCTCGCGCCACATCAGTCGGCCGTGGGCATCGTGTTCTCGAAGAAGTACCTGACGGAGGCTGCCGGCGACGACTTCGAGGCTCAGGCGAAGGCGATGAACGAGAAGCCGATCGGCAGCGGGCCGTTCCAGTTCGTGTCACACACGCGCGGGTCGTCCGTCACGATGAAGGCGGTGACGAAGCACTGGCGTCGCACGCCGAAGGTCCGCCAGGTCGAGTTCCTGCTCGTGCCAGAGGTGTCGACGCAGGTATCGATGCTGAAGAGCGGTGACGCCGACATCATCGAGGTCAGCGGTGACCAGGCCGACGAGGTCGAAGCCGCCGGCGGCGGTCTGGAGGTCCGCTCCATTCCCGACGCGCTCGGCGTGGGGTTCCACGTTCCCGGCATCTACCGGCCGGGCGCGAAGGACCGGAAGACGCAGGACGTGCGGGTGCGCCAGGCGATGTCGCTGGCGATCGACCGCAAGGCGATCCTGCAGACCCTGCTCGGCGGTCGCGGCGACCTGCCCACGACCCCGTGGAACACGACCGAGGCGACCGCGGACATCGACGTCGAGCACTTCAAGAGCAAGTACGCCGAGACGATGGCCTACGACCCGGGGGAGGCGAAGCGCCTGCTCGCCGAGGCCGGCTACCCAGACGGAGTCGACGGCATCACGCTCGACGCCTTCAACCGGCCTGGTGCGGCGAACCTGCCGCAACTCGCCGAGATCATCGCTGCACAGTGGGCCAAGGTCGGGATCGACGCGAAGATCCGGACGCAGGACTACGGCAACTACCGCGCGCACTGGTCGCCCGGCGGCCCGGTGAGCGACCTGCTCGACGATGACTACAACGCGGGCTGGCCGGTCGTCTACTCCAGCACCCCGCGGTTCGAGGCCTACGGAGCAGCCATCACCTACCTCAACTACGAGGAGGGACCGATCGGGCTGCTCCGTGACGCCGAGCTCGACGAGAAGATCTCGACGATCAACGCGACGACCGACGAGGAGAAGCGGCGGGCGCTTGCCACCGAGATCTTCGACACCGCCGACGACGCGTGGGTCATGGTGCCGCTCTTCAACGCCGACTTCACCTACGGCGTCGACACCGAGACCGTCGGCGAGTGGACGACCTATCCGGGGTGGGCGTTCTTCGGGCGGATCCTGGAGACCGTCGAGTAGCGCAGGAGACCAGTGGTGCTGTACCAGTTCGAGAGGGTCGACTGATCGTGAGCAACACGCTAGAGCTGGCTCGCTTCGTGACGACGTTACGGTTTGCCGACCTGCCGGCAGAGGTGGTGACCAAGGCCAAGGAGATCGCGCTGCACGCCTGGGGCGTCCAGCTCGCGGCCTCGACGCTGCCGTGGTCGGCGCAGGTCTACCGGTTCGTCGAGTCCCAAGGAGGCGTGCCGGAGAGCACTGTCGTCAACTACGGGTTGCGCACGTCGGCGATCAACGCGGCCTTTGTCAACGGTTCGTTCTCGCACGGGTTCGAGATGGACGACAACCACGCGCGCACCGGCACGAAGCTGGGCTGCGTGACGGTCCCGACCGCCACGGCGTTCGGCGAGCGCGACCACATGTCCGGCGAGGACTTCCTCACCGCGATCGTCGCCGGGTACGAGGTGGCGACCCGGGTGGGGCTCACGATCCGGCCGGGGCTCGACGTCCAGTCCGCTCATCCCACCGGGAGCGTCGGAGCGTTCGCCGCGGCGGCGACGGCGGGATGGCTGCTGGGTCTGGACGAGCAGACGATGGCCCACGCCCTCGGCGGCGCGGGCGCACAGCGGTCGGGCCTCAACGAGATCCCGACGAGCGGCAGGGGTCACCTCAAACGCACCTTCGGCGGGATGGCGGCTGCCGGCGGGATCCGGTCGGCGCTGCTCGCAAGGGAGGGCCTGACCGGACCGCTGACGACGCTCGACCTCGGGTCCGGCTTCACCCGCACCTTCGGCGTGGACGAGTCGACGATCGGAAACCTGACCGAAGGGCTGGGCAAGGAGTGGGAGATCCTCACTGTCCACTACAAGATCTACGCCCAGGACGGCTACATCCAGCCGATGTCGGAGGCGTTCGAGAAGCTGCGGGCACGGCACCCGTTCAGGACCGAGGACATCGCCTCGGTGTGGCTCGGCACCAACAGCCTGGCGCACGACGACATCATCGGTCCGATCACGGATCCGCAGGACGTGACCGACGCACAGTTCAGCGCGAACTACAGCGCCGCCCTGTACCTCGTGAAGGGTGGCGCAGCCTTCGACGAGTACACCGAGGAGAACCTGCACGACCCCGCGGTACGCGACCTGGCCTCACGGGTCACGCTGACCGTCGACCGCGAGATCGAGGACGACCACGTGCGCTTCCGTCCCCGTGGCGCGAAGGTCTCGGTGACGCTGAAGAACGGCGACGAGTACCACGAGACGGTGAAGGACCTCAGGAAGATGGCTCCGGAGGACCTGGACGAGAAGTACCGGAACCTGTCCCGGCGGGTCCTGGACGAGGAACGGAGCGAGAAGCTCCTCGAAACGGCCCACCAGCTCGACGCGGTCGCCGACCTGTCCACGGTCACCCCGCAGCTCGTCGGTGAGCGGCAGAACCCGTGACCGAGGGGACCGGCGGAGGCGCGGCGGCGGTGGACGGACGTGTCGTCGTGGTCACGGGTGGCGCGCAGGGCATCGGCCTCGCGATCTGCAGGCGCCTCGCCGCTGAGGGAAGCCGGGTCGTCGTCCTCGACCGCAACGAGGAGGGCGCGATCGCGGCGGCCGAGTCGCTCCCGCGCCGGGGGTTCGGCTACGGGTGCGACGTCGCCGACCAGGCCGGGGTCGACACGGTCGCCGCCCGTGTCAGGTCCGAGGTGGGACCGGTCGAGGCGCTCGTGTCGAACGCGGGGATCGGCTCGCACGCCACGTTCGCCGAGACGACTCCAGAGTTGCAGCGCCGACTCGTCGACGTCAACATGCACGGTGCCTTCAACGTCACCCGCGCGTTCATGGACGACATCGTCGACTCCGGTTCCGGGCGGATCGTCTTCATCAGCTCCGACGCCGCGCGCGTCGGCGTCGCCGGCGAGGCGGTGTACGCGGCGGCCAAGGCGGGGCTCATCGCCTTCGCGAAGTCGCTGGCCGTCGAGCTTGCACGCTACCGGGTGACGGTCAACGCGGTGTGCCCCGGCAGCACCAACACGGAGATGTTCCGCGGAACGTACGACGAGGAGCAGATCGCCAAGCGCATGCGGATCCATCCGATGCGACGCCCGGCCGAGGCGGACGAGGTCGCGACCGCGGTGCAGTACTTCGCGAGCCGTGACGCGTCGTTCACGACCGCGCAGGTCATCAGCGTCAGCGGCGGCATGTCGCGCGTCGGCTGAGTGTCACGGTACGGCATGGTTCGAAGGCCCGAGGAGGCGCACGAGATGGTCGAGGGTGCAACGCGACGCCTGTCCGAGTTCGCCGCAGGGTTGCGCCTGGATGACGTCCCGGCCGACGTCGTGTCGAGGATCAAGACCCTGATCCTCGACCAGTTGGGCGCCGAGGTCTTGGCGTCCGGGCTGCCCTGGGTGAGCGGCATCCGGAGCTATGCGACGCGCTACTCGCGCAGCGGCGAGGCGCTCCTCGTCGGGACGGGTGAGTCGCTCGACGCCGAGTACGCCTCTCTCGTCAACGCGACGGCGGGCCACGGCTTCGAGATCGACGACTACCACCCGGCGCCTACGCACATCGGGTGCGTGGCTGTGCCCTCGGCGATGGCCGTCGGGCAGGAGCAGCGTTCCAGCGGCCGCGACGTGCTCGAGGCGACGGTCGTCGCGTTCGAGATGATCGCGCGGGTGGCCGACGCCACGATGCCGTCCATGATCTTCGACCGCGGGTTCCACGCCACCGGTGCGCACGGGGTGTTCGGGTCGGCCGCCGCGGCCGCATGTCTCATGGGGCTGTCCCCGCAGGAGTCGCTGATGGCGCTTGCCCTGGCGGGAAGCCACGCGTCGGGGACGGTCGAGTACACCCAGACAGGAGGAGACGTGAAGCGTTTCCATGCCGGCGTGGGAGCGGCCGGCGGGATACGTTCCGCGCGGGCAGCGGCGGTCGGCATGACCGGGCCGCCGACCGTGCTGGAAGGCAAGAAGGGGATCCTCCTTGCCTTCTCCGCCGCACCGGACGTCGACGCCCTCACCGAGGGACTCGGTGACAAATGGAGCCTCATGGCCACGGCCATCAAGCCCTACACGGCGTGTGGGCTGCTCAACCCGCAGATTGACGCGTACCGCGCCGTCATGGCGCGCAACGGCCTGCAGACATCCGATGTGGAGCGTGTCGTCGTGGGCGGTGACCGCTTCGCCGTCGTGCACGTCGGCACGATCGGCCCCGAGCCGACGTCGATCGTCGGTGCACAGTTCAGCACGCACTACTCGCTCGCGATGGCCGCCGTGCTCGGTGCGAACGACTTCCAGACATACCAGCGGATGGAGCGGGAGGGCTTCTGTGACCCTGCCGTGCTCGAGATGGCGCACCGCATCGAGCTCGTCCTCGACTCCGAGTGCGACGCCCGGTACCCGGACATCTCCAAGGCGACGATCAGCATCCGCACCAGGGACGGCAGGACGTTCGACGGTGAGGCCTACAGCTACCGGGAGCTGCCACGGGAGGAGGTCGAGACCAAGTTCCGGAAGCTGGTCTCGGAGACCCTCACCGATGAGCAGGCGGACGGCGTGGTCGACTCGATCGCGCGGCTCGAGGATCTGCCCGACGTCGCCGGCCTGGCGCGGCTGCTTGTCCGTCGGGGTTAGGAGGCGGAGTCGATATCCGGTTTGCGCGTCCCTTGTCTCCACGCAACAGCAATTCATCGATCAGCGGGGGTCAATCGGTCGCCAGGCGTGCATGACTGCGTTTGTCGACCCGGAGGTGTTCGTCCATGGCGGGTATGTCGGTAAGAGGTTTTCGTCGAGGTCTGGCATTGGTGGTCGCGACGGCGTTGTGCGTCACGCTCACCGCGTGCGGAGACGACGGTGAGGACAACAACGAGAGCGGTTCCGGGGGCTCGATCAAGGTGGCGTTGTCGACGTTCACCAACGAGCAGCTGGATCCGACGATGGAGAGCCGGTCGCAGGTGCTCCAGCTGCTGCTGCCGATGTTCGACACGATCCTGGAGATCGGTTCGGACGGTGCGGTGGAGCCGGGGTTGGCGGAGAGCTGGGAGAACAGTGAAGACGGCCTGTCGTGGACGTTCAAGCTGCGCAGGGGCGTGCAGTTCCACGGTGGTTATGGCGAGTTGACCGCGGAGGACGTCGAGTTCAGCCTGAACCGTTGGATGAACCCCGAGGGCGCCAACGAAGAGGTCGAGACGGTCCAGGGTGCGATCGACCGGATCGAGGTGGTGGACGACTACACGTTCGTCATCCACACCAAGGGCGTGCGCACGGACCTGCCGTACCTGCTCGCGCCCCACCAGGCGACGGCCGGGATCGTGTTCTCGAAGAAGTACCTGACCGAGGCGGGGGAGGATTTCAAGGCCCAGGTGGCGGCGATGAACGAGAAGCCGATCGGTAGCGGGCCGTTCGAGTTCGTCTCCCACACGCGCGGCTCGTCGGTGGTCATGAAGGCCGTGGCGAAGCACTGGCGCAACACCCCGACGGTGAAGCGGGTGGAGTTCCTGCTGGTGCCGGAGGTGTCGACGCAGGTGTCGATGCTGAAGAGCGGTGACGCCGACATCATCGAGGTCAGCGGTGACCAGGCCGACGAGGTCGAGGCCTCGGGCGGCGGGCTGGAGATCCGGTCCATCCCGGACGGGCTCGGCGTGGGGTTCTTGATCCCCGGCACGTACCGCGAGGCGGCGAAGGACCGGCCCACGCAGGACGTGCGGGTGCGCGAGGCGATGTCGCTGGCGATCGACCGAAAGGCGATCCTGGACAGCCTGATCGGTGGTCGCGGTAGCCTGCCCGTCACACCGTGGAACACCACGAAGGCGACGGCGGACATCGACGTCGAGTACTTCACCGAGAAGTACGCGACCACGATGGCCTACGACCCGGAGAAGGCCAAGAGCCTGCTCGCCGAGGCCGGGTATCCCAACGGTGTCGACGGCATCACGCTGGACACCTTCAACCGGCCCGGTGCGGCGAACCTGCCACAGCTTGCCGAGATCGTGTCGGCGCAGTGGGCCAAGGTCGGGATCAAAGCGAAGATCCGGATGCAGGACTACGGCAACTACCGCCCCCACTTCGTCAGGGCCAAGGCCAGCGACGGCTACAGCGCGGGGTGGCCGGTCGTCTACTCCAGCACCGCGAGGTTCGACGCCTTCGGCGCGGCGAACACGTACATCAGGTACAAGGATGGGCCGTCCATCCAGCTCCTGCGTGATCCCGAGCTGGATGCGAAGATCCCGCAGATCAACGCGACCGCCGACGACGAGAAGCGCATGGCGCTGGTGACGGAGATCTTCGACGAGGCGGACGAGCAGTGGGTGCAGGTGCCGCTGTTCAACGCCGACTTTACCTACGGCGTCAACAGCGAGACCGTCGGCGAGTGGACGACGTTCCCCAGCTGGGCCTTCCTCGGTCGGATGCTCGAGACCGCGAAGTAGGAGCGGCATGACGGTCGGGTGACGGCTCCCTGCCCTTAGCTGTCACCCGATCCCGTCACTTAGGAGGTTGGTGTGAAGCGTGCTCGTCGCGCAGCAGAGCGACGTTTCACGCCAGCCTCCTAGTAGTACTTTGTTATGTCGAGTCTGCGGGGGTGGGTGGGCGTGGCAGGACGGGTTGCAGGCAGAGACGGCAAGCGCCGGTCCAGACGCCGAGTAGGGCCTGGAGTTCGCGGAGGACGGCGTAAAGAGTCA
>WHST01000065.1 GCA_009379955.1 Streptosporangiales bacterium
CTGATCGCTGATCGCTGAGCATCAACGACGAGCACGACCACCTCACTCATGCCGGCACACGGCCCGCCACGCTAACCGCCCAGCAGCCCCATCAGCGCCGCGGCGCGGCGGATTCGCCAATACGGACCCACGCTCCTAGGAGGGCGGGTCCTTCAGCAACGCGGCCAGCTCGAAGTGCATGGGATCGGTGTAGCTCCAGTCGCCACCCCAGGAGAAACCCCACTTCTTGAAGATCGCGACCACGCGCCGGTCCATCTCCCCGCGGGTGCCGCGCTGGTTGCCCGGGACGTTCATGTCGAGCGCGATGCCCCAGGTGTGCAGGGAGATCGGCTGGTTCGGGTTGCTCTCGATGAACCTGGGCACGTAGCAGCCCGCGTACTCGTCGGGATGGATCTTCGCGGCGATGCCCGACCGCACGACCTCCTCGAGCGCGCCGCGCAGCTGCGGCAGCATCAGGCGGTGGCAGGTGACCTTGCCGAGGAGCGGGACGGTCTCGGTCCTGATGTTCGCGCGCACCCACTGCGGGTCGGGCGAGATCGTGCCGTTGGCGGAGTAGCGGTACGAGAACGTGCCGAACGCCTGTGCCGCCGCGTTGCCGGTGAGGAACGAGCGCGGGACGGCCGCCGGGGCGGTGAGGAGGTCGACGTCGGCGCGCTTGCCGACCAGTCGGGTCACCCGCTGGCCGACCTCACCGGGGTCGGCCCGGCCGACCGAGGCCACCAGGCCCGTGGTGCCGCGCAGGCCGAGCTGCCTGCCCACGGCGTCGCTGACCACGACGTCGATGCCCGGCAGGGTCGTCGCGAACGCACCCACCCGCCGGCTCGTGCCGCCGAGGTCGGCCTGGGCGCCGAGGGAGAGGGCGAGCGTCCGTGCCCTGGTGTGCATGACGGCCAGCTCGCCGCGCGCGACGCTCTGCCAGAGAGCGTCGGACTCGGCCGTGCCGGTCGGGGCGTACGAGCGGAAGGTCGAGGGGTCGACGGCTGCGACCGTCACCTTCGTGCCGTTCACGGTGGTGGTGCCGGCAGCGAACGTCAGTGTCGTGCCGACGCCGCGCACGCGGTCGATCGCCGTGCGCAGGGACGCGGTGAGGGTGCCGCGGCCGCGGACGAGCAGGTCCGCGGCGTTCTTGGCGCCCAGCGGCCGCACCGTGACCGGGGTCTGCGAGGCGGGCGAGGTCGCGGCTGCGCCGCTCGAGGTCGCGCCGGTGGTCGGGCGGCCGCTCGTCCCGGCGGGGCCGCCGGGGGAGTCGGACCCGCAGGCAGCTAACATCACAAAGCAGGTCGAAACTGTGCAAAGAGTCACGGCTGCGCGGCCCCGGGCCATGCGCGGCCGAGAAATGACCACCTGACCTCCTTGCGCGACTACCCCTGGTGAACGAGACTAAGCGGCTCAGGTAACGCCGTGGCGACGCTCCGTCATCGAATACGCTCCGAAGATTTCTGCAAAGAAGGGTTTTCCAAGGAGCTGAATGCCGATACGGTGTTGGCTACGCGTGAAGTTCCGCCGGGGGGATCCAGTGATGCACGGGAAAGGCCGTGAGGCAGCGGGGGGCGCAGGTCGGTGAATCCGCGCCCGTTGCACGCGAGACCTCCTTCTGAACCCACACCGCCGGTAACGCCTGCCGGCGATCTGACGATCTCACAGTTGACCGATCTCGATCTCGAGGATCTCGTCCCTCTCGCCGTTGACGGGGATCCTCGAGCGACAGAGGAGTTGCTCGGCCGGCTGCGTCCTTTGGTGCTCAGGTACTGTCGCGCGCGGCTGGGCCGTGTAGGAGGTTCGTTCGACCAAGCCGATGACGTCGCGCAGGAGGTGTGTGTGGCCGTCCTGGCTGCGCTACCGCGCTACCGGGACGAGGGCAAGCCGTTCACGGCCCTCGTCTTCGGCATTGCCGCGCGCAAGGTCGTCGATCACCACCGCGTCGCCGCGCGCACCGCGTACCCGACCGAGGATCTGCCCGAACGCGAGGACGGCGCACCCGGTCCCGAAGAGCTCATGCTGCGCGGCGCCGACGCCGAGCGCGCACGCGCCCTGCTCGACCAGCTCCCGGAGAACCTCAGGCACCTCCTGATGCTCCGGGTCGCGGCGGGCCTGTCCGCCGAAGAGACCGGCCAGGCGCTCGAGATGAGCCCTGGCGCCGTGCGAGTGGCCCAGCACCGGGCCCTCGCGCGACTCCGTACCCTCGTGGGGCAGGATCAGGACCACGAGCACAGCCCGCAGCCCGACTCCGAGTCCCCCAACCCCCGGGGGCGTCACCGGGCGCAGAGACAGCGCAAGCGCGGTAAGGAGGTGACGACGTGAGTCGCCCAAGCTCCCCCCACGCGGGTGACCTCGATGCTGTGCTGCGTGACGACCTTGCGCTCGAACAGATCGGCCGTGGCCGTCGTCCTCGCGGTGCCGACCAGGCGCTCAAGATGCTGTGTGCGATCGCCGAGGACGTCGAGGTGCGCGTGCCTCGACGCCGTGCCCGCGGGTCCCGGCTGACCCGTGGTCTGCTCGCCACGACGGTCGCCGCCACCGTGCTCGGTGTCACCGGCGTCGCGGCCGCCGAACCCGGCGGCTCCGGCAGCCTCGCCTTCTGGACGGCGCAACCCGGCCAGAGCCACGTCGACGCGGCCGACCGGTCGATCGGCGAGGCCCAGCGGTCGCTCCTCGAGGGCAACCGCACCGAGGCCACCCAGGCGCTCGACGAGGCCGACCAGGAGCTGATGCGCGCGAGCCAGAGCAGGCGTACCGCGCTGCTCAAGCGCCGCTCGACCGAGCTGCGCGGGCACACCAACTCCAAGACACCGCGTCCGCTGCCGACCACGGAGTCGACGCCGACCTGGTCCTGGTCGTGGGGCATCCCCGGCGGTGGGCCCGGCTGGCAGCCCAAGGGCAAGTGCCTGCTGATCCTCTGCACGACGACGTCGTCCGCGAAGCCGACCGTGCAGAAGACGCCTGGCGCGTCGACCTCGACGGAGGAACGTCCCGGCCTGCTGTTCCGCCGGCCGAGCAGTGCGACGCCGACCACGCCCGGCGCGCCCGGGCTGCCGTCGCCGTCCTCGCCCAACTCGCCCTCGGCGACGCCGGTGCTGCCGACCTCGCCGACGACGACGAAGCCGTCCCCGTCCGACACCGACTCCTCGTCGCCGAGCGACGACGGGTCCGACGAGAACACCCCGAGCGGGCGGCCGAGCGCCAGCCCCACGCCGTAACGCACACACGGAGCGGCCGGTCACCCCAGCGCGGGGTGACCGGCCGCTCCGTCGCGTTCAGTCGTCTTCCGGCTCGTCCTCCGCGGCGTCGAGGACGCCGTCGAGGTAGCCGCGGGCGTAGTCCCAGCTGACGTACTGCGACGGGTCGGGTGCGAACGCGGGCTCGTGCACGCCCGACCGTCCGTCGCCGATCATCTGGCGCAGGTTGCCGCCGAGCAGGTCCCAGTCGAAGTAGTGCTCCTCGCCGCACTCGCTGCACGCCATCGCGAGCCCGCGGACGCCCTGCGGCTCGAGCAGCGCGCGGAACATCTCGACGTCCTGGAGGTCGGACTCGACGCCGACGCGCTCGTCATCGGTGAGCCCGGGCTCGTCGTCGGGGTCGTCGCCGAGCAGGGCGGCCGGATCATCGGGGTCACCGGCGAACGGGTCGCGAGGCGTCTCGTCACGCACGTTGCCACCCTAACGGGATGCCGGCGCGCCCGCGCACCGACGCGGGGTTCACCGCACGTAGCATGGGAGGCACCGCCCGCTCTCCGCCCAGAAGGTGTCATGGACCTCACCGGTGTTTCCGAGAAGTTCGCTCGACTGGGGCTCACGTTCGACGACGTCCTGCTGCTGCCAGGTGCGTCCGACGTGCTGCCGAGCGGCGCCGATACGTCGACCAGGGTGTCGAGACGTGTGGTGCTGCGCGTGCCGCTCGCGTCGTCGCCCATGGACACCGTCACCGAAGCGCGGATGGCGATCGCGATGGCACGGCAGGGTGGCATCGGGGTGCTGCACCGCAACCTGTCCATCGACGACCAGGCGTCGCAGGTCGACCTGGTGAAGCGGTCCGAGGCCGGCATGGTCACCAACCCGGTCACCTGCTCGCCCGACGACATCCTCGGCGCCGTCGACAAGATGTGCGCGCTCTACCGCATCTCTGGCGCACCGGTCGTCGACGCAGCCGGAGTGCTCGTCGGCATCGTGACCAACCGCGACATGCGGTTCGAGCGCGACGAGACCAGGCCCGTGCGTGAGGTCATGACGCCGATGCCGCTCGTCACCGCGGCGCCCGACGTCGATGCCGACGAGGCGTTCCGGTTGCTGCGTACGCACAAGGTGGAGAAGCTGCCACTCGTCGACGCGGCCGGTCGGCTGCAGGGACTCATCACCGTCAAGGACTTCGTCAAGCGCGACCAGTACCCGGGCGCCACCAAGGATGCGGACGGACGTCTCGTGGTCGCCGCCGCGATCGGGGTCGGGGAGGACGCGTACAAGCGCGCGCGCTCTCTCGTCGACGCGGACGTCGACCTGCTCGTCGTCGACACCTCGCACGGGCACGCGAACGCCGTGATCGAGATGGTGCGCAGGCTGAAGAAGGACACCGACGTCGACGTGGTCGGCGGTAACGTCGCCACCGCGGCAGGGGCGCAGGCGCTCGTCGACGCCGGTGTCGACGGTGTCAAGGTCGGGGTCGGGCCGGGGTCGATCTGCACCACCAGGGTCGTCGCCGGGGTGGGCGCACCACAGATCACCGCGATCCACGAGGCTGCCTCGGTGTGCAAGCCCGCCGGTGTGCCCGTCATCGGTGACGGCGGCCTGCAGTACTCCGGTGACATCGCCAAGGCGATCGTCGCCGGTGCCGACACCGTGATGCTGGGCAGCCTGCTCGCCGGGTGCGAGGAGAGCCCTGGCGAGCTGCTGTTCATCAACGGCAAGCAGTTCAAGTCGTACCGCGGCATGGGCTCGCTCGGCGCGATGGAGAGCCGCGGCGGGCAGAAGTCCTACTCCAAGGACAGGTACATGCAGGACGACGTCATGTCCGACGACAAGCTCGTGCCCGAGGGCATCGAGGGGCAGGTGCCGTACCGTGGGCCGCTGTCGGCCGTGGCGTACCAGCTGATCGGTGGGCTACGGCTCGCGATGGGGTACGTCGGCGCGCAGACGATCCCGGAGATGTACGAGAAGGGCCGGTTCACCCGGATCACCGCCGCGGGGCTCACCGAGAGCCACCCGCACGACATCGCGATGACCGTCGAGGCCCCCAACTACCACGGCCGCTGAGGCCCGAGGAGACCATGAACGATCCAGCGAAGGAGCTCGACGAGCGGGCCGGAGGTAGGAGCCGCGGTCGACCGAGCACCCGAGCTGACGCCGTCGCGGCACCTGCCGGAGGGCCGGGAGGAGGCGGTCGCGCGTGAACGACGTCGAGATCGGCCGGGGCAAACGTGGGCGCGTGGCGTACGGGTTCGAGGACGTCGCCATCGTGCCGTCGCGGCGCACCCGCGACCCCGAGGAGGTCTCGGTCGCCTGGCAGATCGACGCGTACCGGTTCGAGATGCCGCTGGTGGTCCCGCCGATGGACAGCGTCGTCTCGCCGCAGACCGCGATCACCGTCGGGCGGCTCGGCGGTCTCGCCGTGCTCGACCTCGAGGGCCTGTGGACCCGGTACGACGACCCGGAGCCGCTGCTCGCGGAGGTGGGCGAGCTGCCCGAGGACGTCGCGACCAAGCGGCTCCAGGAGATCTACGCCGAGCCGGTCAAGGAGGAGCTGATCGGTCGCCGGATCGAGGAGGTCAGGCGGGGCGGCGTGATCGTCGCCGGCGCGCTGACGCCGCAGCGGACCGCCCAGTACTACAAGGCGGTCATCGACGCGGGCGCCGACATCTTCGTGATCCGCGGCACCACGGTGTCGGCCGAGCACGTGTCGAGCCGCTCCGAGCCGTTGAACCTCAAGCAGTTCATCTACGAGCTCGACGTCCCCGTCGTCGTCGGCGGATGTGCCACGTACCAGGCGGCGCAGCACCTGATGCGCACCGGTGCGGCCGGCGTGCTCGTCGGCTTCGGTGGCGGGTCGGCGCACACGACCCGCAAGGTGCTCGGTGTCGCCGTGCCGATGGCGACGGCGATCGCCGACGTCGCGGCGGCGCGGCGCGACTACCTCGACGAGTCCGGCGGCAGGTACGTCCACGTCATCGCCGACGGCGGCATGGCCAGGAGCGGCGACGTCACCAAGGCGATCGCGTGCGGCGCCGACGCCGTCATGGTGGGCTCGCCGCTCGCGCGCTCGGCCGAGGCGCCGGGACGCGGCTGGCACTGGGGCGCCGAGGCCACGCACGGCGAGCTGCCCCGCGGCGAGCGCGTCCACGTCGGCACGGTCGGCTCGCTGGAGCAGGTGCTGCTCGGGCCGTCCAAGGTGTCCGACGGGTCGATGAACTTCGTCGGCGCCCTGCGCCGGGCGATGGCGACGACGGGGTACTCCGAGCTCAAGGAGTTCCAGCGCGTCGAGGTCGTGGTCGACCCCGGGCACTGACCGTCAGGTGTCGAGGTCGAGCACGACCTTCACGTCGTCGTCGCGCGGCGTCATCGCGTCGGCGAAGTCGGCCAGCGGGATCCGCCGGACGAGCCGGTCGAGCCAGCCGCGATCGGCGCGGGTGAGAGCGGCCGTCGCGAGCTCGTAGTGACGCCGGTTGGCGTTGACCGAGCCGATGACGACGTCGTTCTCGAGCACGAGCTCGCGGTTGAGACCCCCCATGTCGGTCGTGAGGGTGCGGCCGGCCGACGACACACCGGTCAGGCAGACGATGCCGTACGGCGCGGTGTGGGCCATGGCGTCGAAGACGAGCCGGTCGACGCCGGTCGCCTCGATGACGATGTCGGGGCGGAGCGCGCTCGCGACCTCGGCCATGTCGCCATGGTGGTAGTCGGCGCCGAGATCGGCGACCAGGCGAGGCTTGGGGCCCGCCGTCACCCGGTCGAGCACGTGCACGTCGAGGCCGCGTTGAACGCCGAGCAGCGCGGCGAGCAGTCCGATGGGACCCGCGCCGGTGACCAGGACCGTACGCGGCTCGAACCACGAGCGCGCCCCGATCCGCTCGATCTGCTCCCATGCCTTGGCCACCACCGACGTGGGCTCGACGAGGACCGCCACGCGGTCGAGCGCAGCGTCGACGCGGACCGCGTACCCGGGCTCGACCGTCCAGCGTTCGCTGCCATACCCGTCGAGCCGCTTGATGCCGCGCTCGGTGTAGCCGCCGTTGCGGCACATGTCGAACTCCCCGCGGGCACACGCTCCGCACGGCTCGGGATCGGGCCGACGCACCACGCCGACGACGAGATCGCCGGCGGCGAACCCGCTGCCGGTAGGCGCGTCGAGCACCCGCCCCGCCGACTCGTGCCCCAGCACCAGCCGGTCACGTCCCGGCGGCGCCCACCCGTACGCGCCCGACGCGATCTCACGGTCGGTGCCGCAGATGCCGAGTGCGACGCCCTGCACCAGCAGCTCGCCCTCGGCGGGTACCGGCTCCTCGACCTCGACCACGGAAGCGACCTCGGACCGACCGGGAACGACCGTCAACGCACGCATGAAGCCACCCTGCCACGCCCGGTCGCGGCGGTGCCGTGTGCGGTGCGAGGGGTCGTCGGTGGAGCTTCACCTCACCGACGTGGACTTCACCTCGTCCCGGCACGAGGTGAAGTCCACGTTGATCACGTGAACGTGATCAACGGCGCAGACGGACCGACGCCCGCTCGCGCGGGTCGGTCGCCGCGGCCACCAGCCAGGACATCGCGTCCTTGCCGGCCACCACCGGGTTGCTGAGGTGGCCGACCTCGGCGACCTCCATCGTCACCCGGTCGCCGGGCCGCAGGGTGAACGACATCTCCGGGACGATCCCGGTGCCGGTCGCCAGGATCACGCCCTGCGGGAACGGCGCCTCGCGGAAGAGGTGCTCGACGAGGTCGGCGAAGGTGCGGTGCAGCCTGGCCGTGGAGGTGTGGCCCTCCCAGACGACGCCCCCGTCGCGCTCCACGGTGAGGGAGACGGCAAGGTCGTTCGGGTCGGCGACCTCCCATGCCGGACGGACGCCGGCCGCGAGCGCGCAGGATCCCGCATAGACCTTCGCCTGCGGCAGGTAGAGGGGGTTCTCGCCCTCGATCGTCCGCGAGCTGACGTCGTCGCAGACGGTGTAGCCGACGACCTCGGCGTAAGCGTTGAGGACGAGCGCGAGCTCCGCCTCGGGCACGTCGAGCCCGGAGTCCTCGCGTACCGCGATCGGTTCGCCGTCGGTGACCACGCGCCATGGCACCGACTTGAAGAACAGCTCCGGCCGCTTCGCGTCGTAGACGGCGGTGTAGGCGTCGGCCTGCGTGCTCTCCTCCGTCCGCGCCTCCCGGGAACGCTGGTACGTGACACCGGCCGCCCACACCTCCATCAGGCCGTCCGTCGGCGGCAGCGGCACCAGGTCGCCGAGGTCGCGCCCGGGACCGGACGCGCCCTCGACGAGCGCGGTGATCTCGCCGAGCGGCCGGGTCAGCAGGTCGCCCATGTCGTCGATGCCGGCGAGAGCGGTCACGACGCCGTCGCGTTCGACGCCCAATCCATGCGCGCCCGTGTCACGCCCGATGTACCTGAGGATGCGTGAGAAACCAGGTGTCTGTGTCACGCTCTCATTGTGTCGGAAACGTCGCTGCGCACCTACTCCTCGTCCGCCGTCGACGGTGGACGAGTGCGGCTCGACGTGGTCGAGTCGGTCGCCGCGGCGTCGACCGCGTCGGTGGTCTCGGTCGTGCGGCCGGGTGGTTCCTGGCCGCCGGGCCCGTCGCTCGCCAGCGCCCTGGCGTGCAGGACGTTGCCGATCAGCAGGTCGTAGATCAGGATGCCGATCGCGCCGCCGACGAGTGGGCCGATGATCGGTATCCAGAAGTAGGCACTGTAGGCACCGTCGACGCTGCCGGGCATGGCGAACTCACCCCAGCCCGCCGTCCATGCGAAGAGGCGCGGACCGAAGTCGCGTGCCGGGTTGATCGCGTAACCGGCGTTGGCGCCGAACGACATGCCGATCGCCGCGACCGCGAACCCGATGAGCAGCGGTCCGAGGTTGGCCTTCACCGCGGTGTTGCGCAGGTCGATGATCGCCACGATGAAGATGACGAGGAACATCGTGCCGACGATCTGGTCGATCAGCGGACCCCACACACTTCCGTTGAAGTACGGCGCGGGCGCGGTCGAGAAGATCGTCAGCGTCGTGTTGGTGTGACCGTTGATCTTCGGGCCTTCCGCCGCGGCGTCGAACGCCTTGATCGCGTGGAAGTACACGAGATAGACCAGCGCTGCCCCGGCGAACCCGCCGAGTACCTGCGCGATCATGTACGGCGCGACCTTGCGCCAGGGGAACTTGCGGCGTATCGCGAACGCCAGTGTCACCGCCGGGTTGATGTGCGCCCCGCTGACGCCGCCCGCCACGTAGACGGCGAGCGTGACCGCGAGCGCCCAGCCCCAGGTGATCAGCAGCCAGTCACCGGCACCGAGGAAGAACGTGGTCGGCCCCTCGGTACGGCCGGAACCAGGTAGACCCGCGACGGCGGCGGCGACCACGCCGTCCCCGAACGCGATCAGGATCAACGTGCCCAAGAACTCCGCGACCAGCTCGCCTCTGAGGCCTCCGAGCCTTTTGAGCCCGCTCCCCTTGGCGATCAGCGGAGGAATGTCGACAGCCATGTCGCACCTCCCCGGCGGTATGCCCTGCGCCAGTTGTACTGCTTGGCAGTCCCGTGAGCAATGCTTGTGCGAGAAGCGATACGCACCGACGATGGTGAGGTGCGGGCGTCAGTGGGCGCTCGGCCCGGAGAGAGGCGTCCATGAAGAAGCTCATCAACGCAGCCGACGACGTGGTCGCGGAGGCCCTGGCCGGCCTCGGCGCCGCGCACCCCGACTATCTCAGGGTCAGCGACGAACCCCGCTATGTCGCGCGGGTCGACGCTCCTGTCGGAGGCAAGGTCGCGCTCGTCTCCGGTGGTGGCTCAGGGCACGAGCCGATGCACGGTGGGTTCGTCGGCAAGGGGATGCTCGACGCCGCGTGTCCCGGCGAGGTCTTCACGTCACCGACTCCGGACCAGATGCTCGAGGCGGCGAAGGCCGTGCACGGCGGCGACGGTGTGCTGTTCATCGTGAAGAACTACACGGGTGACGTCATGAACTTCGAGATGGCGGCGGAGCTCGCCAAGGAGGAGGGCATCGACGTCGCGTCCGTCGTGATCGACGACGACGTCGCGGTGCAGGACTCGACGTTCACGGCGGGCAGGCGCGGCGTCGGCGCGACCGTGCTCGCGGAGAAGGTCTGCGGTGCCTCGGCCGCACGTGGTGAGGGCCTCGAGACCGTGGCACACCACTGTCGCAAGGTGAACTCACAGAGTCGCAGCATGGGCATGGCGCTCACGTCGTGCACCGTGCCGGCAGTGGGCAACCCGACCTTCCAGCTCGGCGAGGACGAGATGGAGATCGGCGTCGGCATCCATGGCGAGCCGGGCAGGGAGCGGGTGCCGCTCGCGCCGGCGAAGGAGATCGTCGAACGCCTCGTCGAGCCGGTGCTGTCCGACCTGCCGTTCGAGCGCGGCGACCGGGTGCTGGCGTTCGTCAACTCGATGGGCGGCACGCCGCTCGTCGAGCTCTACGTCGTCTACCACGAGCTGAAGAAGCTCCTCGACTCGAAGGGGATCGCGATCGCGCGCAACCTGATCGGCCCGTACATGACGTCGTTGGAGATGGCCGGCTGCTCGATCACGCTGCTCAGGCTCGACGACGAGCTGATCGACCTGTGGGACGCCCCGGTCGACACGCCGGCCCTGCGGTGGAGCTGACCCGTGCCGCTGACGGTCTCCCAGGCAGACAAGTGGGTGCGGGCGTTCGCGGACGTCGTCGCCGAGCGCAAGACAGAGCTGACCGGTCTCGACTCGGCGATCGGCGACGGTGACCACGGCATCAACCTCGACCGCGGCATGCGTGCGGTCGTCGAGAAGCTCGACGCGGCCGAGCCCGGCGACCTCGGCGGCCTGCTCCGCGCCGTCGGCATGACGCTGATCTCCAAGGTCGGTGGCGCGAGCGGACCGCTCTACGGCACGTTCTTCCTCGAGGGCGGCAAGTCCCTCGGCGCCATGGCCGAGGCGTCCGACGCCGACCTGGTGGCGGCGGTGACCGCGGCGGTCGCGGGCGTCCAGGCGAGGGGGAAGGCGGAGCCGGGCGACAAGACGATGGTCGACGCTCTCGTCCCCGCGCGCGACGCCCTGCGCGAGGCGGTCGAGGGCGGCACCGGTCTCGACGAGGCGCTGGCGCGCGCCGCGGAGGCGGCCGAACGCGGCCGCGACGCGACGAAGCCGCTCGTCGCGCGCAAGGGCCGGGCGAGCTACCTGGGCGAGCGCAGCGCCGGGTACGTCGATCCCGGCGCGACGTCGAGCGCCCTGCTGTTGCGCTGCGCGGCCACGACCCTCGCCTCCGGGTAGCGGGGACGAGGGGGGAGCGGCATGGCCGTGGGGATCGTGCTGGTGTCGCACAGCGCCGCGGTGGCGCGCGGGGCGGCCGAGCTGGCGCGCGAGATGGCCGGCGACGTCGTCCTGGAGCCCGCGGGCGGGCTCGACGAGCCGGGCGAGCCGCTCGGCACCGACGCCGTCCGCGTCGCCGAGGCGATCGGTCGGGCCGACTCCGGTGACGGTGTGCTCGTGCTGATGGATCTCGGCAGCGCCGTGCTGTCCGCGGAGACCGCGCTCGACCTCGTCGACGGCATCGACGTCGCCCTGTGCGACGCGCCGTTCGTCGAGGGCGCCGTGGCCGGCGCGGTCGCCGCGCAGGCGGGTGAGCCGCTCGCCGCCGTCGCCGCCGAGGCTCGGCGGGGCCTGGCGGCCAAGACCGCGCACCTCGGTGGGGACGAGCCCGCCGACGAGGCCACGCCCGATGACGACGACCGGCGGTCGTGGCGGCGCGTCGAGCTCGACGTGACCAACCGGCTTGGGCTGCACGGCAGGCCCGCCGCGCGGATCGTCCGTACGGCCGCGCGCTTCGACGCCGAGGTACGCGTCGCCGACCTCGACAATGGGAACGGCCCGGTCTCCGCGCGCAGCCTCGCGAGCGTCATGGCGCTTGGCGTGGTGCGGGGCCACCGGATCGAGGTGAGCGCCGCGGGCCCCGGCGCAGCAGAGGTGCTCGAGGCGCTCGGCGCACTCGCGGCGACCGGTTTCGGCGACGAGGCGGAGCCGGAGCCCGCACCGCCGCCGGTGCGGACGCCGGCGGCCGTCCCCGACGGCGTCACGTTCCGCGGACTCGCCGCGGCCCCGGGCAGCGCGCTCGGCCCGGTACGCCACCTCAGACTCACCGACGTGCCCGACCCCGACGGCTCGCCGGGCACCCGGGACGAGGAGGCGCAGCGGCTGCGCACCGCGGTCGGCGACGTGGGCCGCGAGCTGGCGGCGGCACGCGACGACGCGGCGGCGACCCTCGGTGCGGAGGCCGCCGACATCCTCGAGATGCAGGCGCTCCTGCTCGACGACGCCGCTCTGCTCGACGCCGCGGTCGCGCGCGTGGGCGAGGGGGAGCCCGCCGGGCGTGCCTGGCGGGGGGCCGTCGCCGGTGTGGTGACCGCGTACGCCGGCGTCGACGACGACTACCAGCGCGCCCGCGTCGACGACATCGAGGACGTCGGGCGTCGGGTCGTGGCGGCACTGGCCGGTGTCCCCGTCCGGCGGACGGTCAGCGGTCCAGGCGTGGTCGTCGCCGAGGTCCTCGGCCCGGCCGACACCGCCGCTCTCGACCGGTCGCTGGTGCGTGGCATCCTCACCGCGTCGGGCGCGCCGACGGGTCACGCCGCGATCCTCGCCAGGGCGCTGGGCGTGCCCGCGGTGGTGGGCGCGGGGGAAGCCGTGCTGCGGCTCGACGAGGCCCAGCCGGTGCTGCTCGACGGGGACACGGGGGCGGTCTACGTCCAGCCGGACCGCACCGTGCGCCGCGAGTACGAGCGCCGGCAGGCCGCAGCCGGAGCCGCGCACGACGCCGCGTTGCTCACCGCGACCGAGCCGGCCGTGACGAGCGACGGCGTGCGTATCACGGTCGAGGCGAACGTCGGGTCGCTCGCGGACGCCTCCGACGCCGCACGACAGGGTGCAGACGGCGTGGGGCTGCTGCGCACCGAGTTCCTGTTCCTCGGCAGGGACGAGCCGCCGACCGAGGACGAGCAGGTCGAGGCCTACACGGCGGTCGCCGTGCGGCTCGGCGGCGGTGTCGTGACGGTGCGCACGCTCGACGTCGGGGCCGACAAGCCGGCCCCGTACCTGCGGCAGGCCCGGGAGGACAACCCGTTCCTCGGCGTGCGCGGCCTGCGGCTGGGGCTCGCGCGTCCCGACGTCCTCTCGACCCAGCTGCGTGCCGTCCTGCGGGTCGCGGCGGACCATCCGGTGCGGGTGATGTTCCCGATGGTGTCGAGCCTCGACGAGCTCGACGAGGCGAGCGCCCTGCTGGACCGTGCGCGTGCGGAGGTCGGCACCGGCGTGCACCTGCCGGTGGGGGTGATGGTGGAGGTGCCCGCGGTCGGCCTGCTGGCCGAGGCGTTCGCCGAGCGGGTCGACTTCCTGTCCGTCGGCACCAACGACCTCACGCAGTACGTCCTCGCCGCCGACCGCGGCAACGCGGGTGTCGCGGCGCTCGGCGACGCGTGCCACCCCGCGGTGCTCGCGCTGGTGCGGCGGACGGCGCTGGCGGCCCGCGACCGCGACCGCCCGGTCGCCGTGTGCGGCGAGCTCGCGGGCGACCCGACGGTCACGTCGCTGCTCGTCGGGCTCGGCGTGACCGAGCTCTCCGTCGTGCCCACGGCCGTGCCCCTGGTGAAGCAGGCCGTGCGCGCGACGTCGTACGCCGACGCGACCCGGCTGGCGGAACAGGCGCTGCGGAGGCGGACGGCGGCCGAGGTGCGCCGTGACGTGTCAGAGCCTCAGCGGGCCATGACCCGCTGAGGCTCTGACAACGTCGGCGGGGTCAGGCCGCCTTCACCGTCACGGGGATGTTGCCGCGGGTGGCCTTCGAGTACGGGCACACCTGGTGCGCCGCGTCGGCCAGCTCCTGCACCTTGGCGGTGTCGAGGCCGGGGACGTCGACCGTCAGGTCGACGGTGATGCCGAAGCTCTCACCCTCGGGGCCGAAGCCGACCTCGGCCGTCACCGTCGCCGCGGACGCGTCGACGCTCTGCTTCTTGGCGACCAGGCCGAGCGCGCCGGTGAAGCAGGCCGCGTAGCCGGCGGCGAACAGCTGCTCGGGGTTGGTCTTGCCGCCCGGGCCACCCATCTCCTTCGGAGCGTCGAGCTCGACGTCGAGAATGCCGTCCTCGCTGGTACTGCGGCCACCGCGTCGGCCACCCGTCGAGACCACCTTCGTGCGGTAGACGATCTTCTCGGGCGTCTTGACGTCGCTCATGTGCTCTCCTGTTGTCGAGGAATGTCGATACCCACACCCTAGGCACGTAGGCTCTCCGCCCATGAGCACCGTGAGCAACGTGCGTACGAGACTGCCCGACGCGCCGGACAGCGCGACCGTGTCCCGGCTCACCGAACGGGTGGTCGCGTCGGGCAGCAAGCGGTCGCCGCTCCTCGCCCCCTACACGGGCGAGGCGATCGCCGAGCTGCCGCAGTCGACTCCGCGCAAGGACGTCGCCGAGGCGTACCGCAGAGCACGCGAGGCACAGGCGGCCTGGGCGAGGCGCTCGCCCCGGGAGCGCGCGAACGTCCTGCTCCGCCTGCACGACCTCGTGCTCGACCGGCAGCGCGAGGCGCTCGACCTCGTCCAGTGGGAGAACGGCAAGGCTCGTGCGCACGCGTTCGAGGAGGTCGCCGACGTCGCGCTCGGCTGCCGCTACTACGGCCGCACCGGTCCCGGCTACCTCATGCCCAGGCGGCGTGCGGGGCTGCTGCCGCTGCTCACCCAGGTCGTCGAGCTGCACCACCCGGTGGGCGTGGTCGGCGTCGTCTCCCCGTGGAACTACCCGCTGACGCTGGGCGTGTCCGACACCGTGGCGGCGCTGCTCGCCGGCAACGCGGTCGTCCAGCGGCCCGACCCGCAGGCGTCGCTCAGCTGCCTGTGGGGCGCGAACCTCGCGTACGAGGCGGGCCTGCCCGACGGCCTCTGGCAGGTCGTGCTCGGCCCCGGGTCGTCGGTCGGCGCGGCGGTGCTCGACGAGGCCGACTACGTGATGTTCACCGGGTCGACGAAGACCGGACGCACCGTCGCAGAGAAGGCTGCCAAACGCCTCGTCGGCTGCACGCTCGAGCTCGGCGGCAAGAACCCCATGCTGGTGCTGCGTGACGCCGACCTCGGTCGTGCCGCCGAGGGTGCGGTACGCGCGTCCTTCGCGTCGTCCGGCCAGCTGTGCATCTCGATGGAACGCATCTACGTCGCGGCGTCGCGATACGACGAGTTCGTGGAGCGGTTCCTCGCGCGCGTCGACGCGATGCGGGTCGGGGCGGCGTTCGACTTCTCCATGGACATGGGTTCGCTGACGTCGCAGGACCAGCTCGACAAGGTGACCGCGCATGTCGACGACGCGCGTGAGCACGGCGCCCACGTGCTCGCCGGCGGCCGGCCGCGACCCGACCTCGGGCCGTACTTCTACGAGCCGACCGTGCTGGGCAACGTCACGTCCGACGCCCGGTGCTACGGCGAGGAGACCTTCGGTCCGGTCGTCAGCGTGTACCCGTTCAAGAACGAGGACGAGGCGGTCCGGCTCGCCAACGAGGGTGCCAACGGACTCAACGCCAGCGTGTGGACGACGGACATCGCCCGCGGGCGTGCGATCGCCGGGCGGATCCGTGCGGGCACGGTCAACGTGAACGAGGCCTACGCGGCGGCCTGGGGATCGATGGACGCGCCGATGGGCGGCATGGGCGACTCCGGTCTCGGCCGGCGCCACGGCGCCGCCGGCGTGCTGAAGTACACCGAGTCGCAGACGATCGCCACCCAGCGCGCGCTGCCGCTGAGCCCGCCGGCCGGCGTGACCGACGAGCAGTGGGCGACCATCTTCACCGGCATCCTGCGGCTGCTGCGCAGGTCGGGCCGCCGCTGAAGGCCGGGCGGGGGCATGATGGCGGGTATGGGTGCCGTCGAGCACGACTACGACGTCGCCGTCGTCGGTTCCGGCTTCGGCGGCAGTGTCACCGCACTGCGCCTCGCGGAGAAGGGCTACCGCGTGGTGGTGCTCGAGGCCGGCCGGCGGTTCGCGCCCGAGGAGTTCCCGACGACGTCGTGGGACGTCCGCCGCTTCCTGTGGGCGCCGTGGCTCCGGTGCTTCGGCATCCAGCGGATCAGCGTGCTGCGCAACGTCGTGGTCCTGTCCGGCAGCGGTGTCGGCGGGGGATCGCTCGTCTACGCGAACACGCTGTACGAGCCGCCCGAGGCGTTCTTCCGTGACGAGCAGTGGCGCGACATCACCGACTGGCACGACGAGCTGCGGCCGCACTACGACCAGGCTCGCCGGATGCTGGGGGTCACGCAGAACGCCACGGTCACGCCGTCCGACGAGGCGATGCGTGAGGTGGCGGACGAGATGGGCGTCGGCCACACGTTCCGGCTCGCGCCGGTCGGCGTGTGGTTCGGTGAGCCGGGGGAGACCGTCGACGACCCGTACTTCGGCGGCGCGGGTCCGCGGCGTACGGGGTGCATCGAGTGCGGCTCGTGCATGACGGGATGCCGGTACGGCGCCAAGAACACCCTGCCCACCAACTACCTCCACCTCGCCGAGGGGCTGGGCGTGGAGGTCAGGCCGATGACGACCGTGACGGCCGTACGCCCGCATGTGCGCGGCGGCGGATACGCGATCGAGACGGTGCGCACCGGCACCCGCTGGAAGGACCGCGACCGGCTCACCGCCGACCAGGTCGTCTTCGCCGCGGGAGCGCTCGGCACGCAGCGACTGCTGCACCGCATGCGCGACGATGGCGTGCTGCCCCGGCTGTCCCCGGCTCTCGGGCGGCTGACGAGGACCAACTCCGAGGCGCTGCTCGGCGCCATGCGCCCGCGTAACCGGCCCGGCGCCGACTTCACCCGTGGCATCGCCATCACGTCGTCGTGGCACCCGGACGAGAACACCCACGTGGAGCCGGTGCGGTACGGCAGGGGCAGCAACCTGATGGGCCTGCTCGCCACGGTGCTCGTCGACGGCGGCGGTCGGCTGCCGCGTCCGGTGCGGTGGCTGGTGAACCAGTCGCACCACCCGGTCGACTTCTTCCGCTCGCTCGACGTCCGCCGGTGGTCGGAGCGTACGGTCATCGCGCTCGTCATGCAGACGCTCGACAACTCGCTCACCGTGTCGCTGCGCCGCGGCCCGTTCGGCCGCCGGCTGACGTCGCGACAGGGCCACGGCGAGCCGAACCCCACCTGGATCCCGGTGGCGCACGAGGCTGTGCGCCGGCTGGCCGATGCCATCGGCGGCAAGCCGGGCGGCACCTGGGGCGACGTGTTCAACGTCCCGATGACCGCGCACATCCTCGGCGGCTGCGCGATCGGCGCGACCCGGGACGACGGGGTCGTCGACGCCTATCACCGGGTTTACGGCCACCCCGGCCTGCACGTCGTGGACGGGTCGGCGGTGAGCGCCAACCTCGGGGTCAACCCGTCGCTGACGATCACCGCCCAGGCCGAGCGGGCGATGTCGCTGTGGCCGAACCGCGGGGAGGCCGACCCCCGCCCGCCGCTCGACACCGCGTACGAGCGCGTGCCGCCCGTCGCGCCCTGCGACCCTGCGGTGCCCGCGACCGCCCCGGCCGCCCTCCGCCTGCCCGACCCGCGCCCCCGGCCCTGACGGTGCGGTCTAGCCGCACTCGCGGGCGGCGTCCACGTCCAGGTAGAACGCCTCCCAGAGGTGCCCGTCGAGATCCTCGAAGCTGCGGCCGTACAGGAAGCCCTGGTCGTTCGTCTCGTTCGACACCGTGCCGCCGGCGGCGATCGCGCGGTCGACCACCTCGTCGACGCGCTCCCTGCTCTCGACGCCGAGGGAGACGATCACCTCCGCCGTACGCGTCGCGTCGGCGACGTCCTTCGTCGTGAAGGACGAGAAGAACGGCTCGGCCAGCAGCATCACGTACACGCTGTCATCCAGGACCAGGCACGCGGCCTTGTCATCGGTACAGCTCGGCTCGAACGCGTAGCCGATCGCGGCGAAGAAGTCCTTCGACCGCTCCAGGTCCCTGACGGGCAGGTTGACGAAGATCTGGTTGGGCATCCGGTGCGGCTCCCTTCCGGACGGGTGACGATTCGTGGCGGTGCGTGTTCGTCAGGTCAGACCACGGACGCCACGAAAAGTCATCGCCCGACCGATGACTTCCTGCCGGCCCGCCGGTCTGTACAGCAGGTGGAGGTCCTGCGAAGGTTCTCCGGGCGGCATGGCCGGTTTGAGGAGATGATGGCGTCGTGACGACGACGAACGACACGGTCGGCGAGGACTTCCTCCGCGAGACCGACACCTACCGCCGCGAGCTGCTCGCGCACTGCTACCGCATGGTCGGCTCCGTCCACGACGCCGAGGACCTCGTCCAGGAGACCTACCTGCGTGCCTGGCGCGCGCGTGACAAGTTCGAGGGCCGCTCGTCCCTGCGCACCTGGCTGCACCGGATCGCGACGCGGACGTGCCTGACGGCCCTCGACGGCCGTGCGCGCCGCCCGATGCCCACCGGCCTCGGCGAGCCGGGCTCGGACGCGTCGGACGAGCTCGTGGCGCGCCACGAGGTGCCCTGGCTGGAGCCCGTGCCCGACGCGCTCCTCGGCTCCGACCACGACGACCCCGCCACGGTCGTCACGTCGCGGTCGAGCATCCGGCTGGCGTTCGTCGCGGCGTTGCAGCACCTGCCGCCGCGGCAGCGCGCCGTGCTGATCCTCCGCGACGTCCTGCAGTGGCGCGCCGCCGAGGTGGCCGAGGCGCTCGAGACCACGACCGCGGCCGTCAACAGCATCCTGCAGCGGGCCCGCGCCACGCTCGACCAGGTGACGCCCAGCGAGGACGACGTGGTCGAGCCGACGTCGGCCGACCAGCGCGCGCTCCTCGAGAAGTACGTCAGGGTGTTCGAGCAGAAGGACATCCCCGGCATCGTCGAGCTGTTCACGTCCGAGGCGATCTGGGAGATGCCGCCGTTCATCGGCTGGTACCAGGGGCCGGAGAACATCGGCCGCCTCATCGACACGCAGTGCCCGGCCGACGGCCCGTCCAGCATGCGGCTCATCCCGACGTCGGCCAACGGCCAGCCCGCGTTCGGCGTGTACCTGCGCGAGCGCGACGGCGACGACTACCAGCAGTTCAACCTGCACGTCCTCACCATCGCCGAGGGCCGCGTGGCCCACGTCGGCGCCTTCTTCGGGGCCGAGATGTTCCGGAAGTTCGGCCTGCCCGAGTCGATTCCCGCGGCCTGAGCCGCACGAGGGGACACACCATGGACGACGAGGCACACGCAGCCGTCCACGAGGCGGTCGGGCTGCTCGAGCGGGCCGTCGGCTTCACCCTCGGGTGCCTGCACCTCGTGACGCCGCAGGCGTTCTCCCGCGACACCCCGTGCGGCGAGTGGAACCTCGAGGCGTTGCTGTACCACCTCGACGACTCGTTCATCGCGCTCCACGAGGCGGTCGACGGCGGGCACATCGACCTCAGCGGCCCCGCACAACCGGTGGTGGACGAGCGGTCCGACCTCGTCGCCCTCATCCGCCGTCACGCCTCCCAGCTGGTGGGCGCGTGGACCAGGACCGTCGACATCCCGCCCGTGGTCGACGCCGGAGCGCCGATGCCCGCCGCCCTCGTCGCGAGCACCGGTGCCCTGGAGATCGCCGTCCACGGCTGGGACGTGGCGCAGGCCTGCGGTCGGCACCGGTCGATCCCGCCCGCGCTGAGCCGGGAGCTGCTCGCGACGGCCCCGCTGTACGTTACGCCCGCCGAGCGCCCCGACCTGTTCGGCGCCGAGGTCGCTCTGCCGCGGCTCGCCAGCCCGGGCGACCGGCTGCTCGCCCACCTGGGTCGCAACCCGCATCGCGCCCTCGTCAACCGCACGGCCTCGTGGCTGTGCCGGGCGGCGTGAGCGGATCGCAACGTTCCGCGTCACCTTGCCCGCGACCGGCGCCGGTAGGGTGCGGCGAGTGGACCTCGGCCTGATCATCCCCGCCGACGTGGCACCGTCCCCCGTGCTGGGCGCCGGGCTCGTCGTCGTCATCCTGCTCGTCGTCGTCGTGCTCGCCGGCATCGCGGCGGCGATCGTCCTCGCGGTCAGGTCCTCGCGGCGCCGCGCCGACGCGCGTCGCCGGCAGGGTCCGCCGCCGGGTCAGGGCCCGCCGCCGGGTTACGGTCCGCCGCCGGGTCAGGGCCCGCCTCCCGGGCAGGGTCCGCCGCCGGGGCATCCGTGAGCACGACGTCAGCGGAGCAGGGTGAGCGCGAGGCCGGCGGCCGCGCTCGCCGCGTTGGCGAGCACGCTCACGACGGCCAGCCAGGCCCGGCCGATCCCGCACCGGCCAGGCTCAAACCAACACAGGGCCACCACCAGGACCAGCCACTCGACGGCGCAGACCAGGACCTCACCGACCACGAACGCGGTCGCGTACTCGCCCACGCCGTCGGTGAACGGCTTCATGGCGAGCCAGAGCACCGGGTGGGTCACCGCGTTGGCGACCAGTCCGGCGAGCAGGGCGGTCCGCAGGCGCGCGCCGAACAGCCGCGTCAGCACGAGCGCGTAGACGGGCAGCTCGACGACGCAGGTGACCGCGAGCGCGAGCGCGTACCCGGAGCCGGCGGTCATGGTGACGTACCACCGCGCGTGATCGGCACGGTCGGGCTCGCGCTGGTGGCGCTCGTCGCGCTCGGCCTCGCCCTGCGGGTGCCTCTCGCGACCACCGCCATCGCGCTGATGGCGTTCGGCGTGCTGCACAACGTGCTCGAGCTGCGGTACGTCGGCGGCCGGTTCGCCTCGCTGCTCTCCGGCACGTTCCTGAAGCTGCTCGTCGCGCTCATCACCGGCATTGTGGTCTGCCGGCTGGCCGGCGCGGTCTTCGGAGGGGGCTGGTCGGTCCGGGCCGAGATCGTCCTGACGTACGGGCTCGTCGTGGCCGCCGCCTGGCTCGGGCTGCGCAGGCTGCCCGTCGCCCTCGTGGCCGTGGTGCTCGTCGTGCTCGTGGCGGCGGCGACGTCGCTGCGCTGGCCCGCGTACCACGTCGTCGTCATCACCCACCTGCACAATCTGGTGCCGCTGGCGTTCCTGTGGGAGTTCTCCGCGGGACTGCCGAGGAGGGCGCGGCTCGCTTTCCGGGGCACCCAGCTCGGCTGGCTCGTCGCCGTGCCCGCTGTCGTGCTCGCGGGGCTCACCGACGGCCTGATGGCCGACGGTGCGGCGGCGGTCGAACGGTTCGCCGGTGCTCCCGCGGTCGTCGCCGCCAGTGTCACGCCGCCGGGCACCTGGGGGACGACCGTGGGGCTCCGGTTCCTCACGGTGTTCGCGTTCCTCCAGCTGATGCACTTCGTGGTCTGGGTCTTCTTCCTGCCGCGGTACGCCCCGGCGGCCGCGGCGGCGTTCGACGCCAGGGTGCCGTGGCTGCGTGGTCGGCGGGCGTGGGCGCTCGGTCTCGGCGTGGGCGCCCTGCTGCTGGTGCTGTTCGTCGTCGACTACGGCCAGGGCCGCACGGTCTACGCGGCGTTGGCGAGCTACCACGCCTACCTCGAGCTGCCCATCCTGCTGGCGATGCTGATGGGCCTGGCGGGCGTCCGCGCGGCGCGGTCCGGCCGCTGATCCGGGTTCCCGCGCTTGTGTCCGAGGAAGTGGTGGCGATAGCCACCGGTTCCTCGGACACAACAGGGTGCCCCCACCCGTAGCGGCCGACTGCTCCGCAGCCCTACGATCGCGTCGAGGCCTGCCCGGCCCGCAACGGAGCGAGGAGGCGATCCCTCATGGCGGACTTCGTCGGAGCTGTCGACCAGGGGACCACGAGCACCCGGTTCATGATCTTCGACCACAGCGGCAACGAGGTGGGCAAGCACCAGCTCGAGCACGAGCAGATCCTGCCGCAGGCCGGCTGGGTCGAGCACAACCCGCTCGAGATCTGGGAGCGTACGGCGCTCGTCGCCAAGACGGCGCTCAACGAGGCCAACCTGACCGCGTCCGACCTCGCCGCGCTGGGCATCACCAACCAGCGCGAGACCGCCGTGGTGTGGAACCCCAAGACCGGCCGCCCGTACTACAACGCGATCGTCTGGCAGGACACCCGCACCGACCGCATCGCCGCCGCGCTCGAGCGTGAGGGCAAGGGCGACGTGATCAGGCAGAAGGCCGGCCTGCCGCCCGCCACGTACTTCTCCGGCGGCAAGATCCAGTGGATCCTCGAGAACGTCGACGGCGTGCGCGAGGCCGCGCAGCGCGGCGAGGCGGTGTTCGGCAACACCGACACCTGGCTGCTGTGGAACCTCACCGGCGGCACCGACGGCGGCGTCCACATCACGGACGTGACCAACGCCAGCCGCACCATGCTGATGAACCTCGAGACCCTCGACTGGGACGACGAGCTGCTGTCGTTCTTCGACATCCCGCGCGAGATGCTGCCGCAGATCCGCCCGTCGTCCGATCCGGAGTTCTACGGCGAGACGCTGGCCGGCGGCCCGCTCGGCGGCGCGGTGCCGCTCTCGGGTGACCTCGGCGACCAGCAGGCCGCCACGGTCGGGCAGGTCTGCTTCGCCTCGGGCGAGTCGAAGAACACCTACGGCACCGGCAACTTCCTGCTGCTCAACACCGGCACCGATCTCGTCCGTTCGGAGAACGGCCTGCTGACCACGCTCTGCTACAAGTTCGGCGACGCGCCGGCCGTGTACGCGCTGGAGGGGTCGATCGCCGTCACGGGGTCCGCGGTGCAGTGGCTGCGCGACCAGCTCGGCATCATCTCAGGGGCGTCGGAGAGCGAGTCGCTCGCGCGGCAGGTCGACGACAACGGCGGCGTCTACTTCGTCCCCGCGTTCTCCGGCCTGTTCGCCCCGTACTGGCGTTCGGACGCCCGCGGTGCGATCGTCGGGCTCTCGCGGTTCAACACCAACGCACACCTGGCGCGCGCCACGCTCGAGGCGATCTGCTACCAGAGCCGCGACGTCGCCGAGGCGATGGCGAAGGACTCCGGCGTCGCGATCAGCGTGCTGAAGGTCGACGGCGGCATCACCGCCAACGAGCTGTGCATGCAGATGCAGGCCGACATCCTCGGCGTCCCGGTCTCCAAGCCAGTCGTGGCCGAGACGACCGCGCTAGGCGCCGCGTACGCCGCGGGGCTCGCGACCGGGTTCTGGCAGAACACCGACGAGCTCAAGGCGAACTGGAACGAGGACAAGCGGTGGGAGCCCACCTGGTCCGACGACCAGCGCGCCGAGGGCTACGCCGGCTGGCAGAAGGCCGTCGAGCGCACCTACGGCTGGGTCGACGTCGACTAGCGCGGCGCGAGCTCTCTCCGCTGATCACGTTAACGTGATCAACCCGGACTTCACCTCGTGCCGGGACGAGGTGCAGTCCCGGTTCGCTGGGTTAACGTGATCAGCAGGATCGCGCAGACGAGAGGGGGGCGTCCTCGTGGACACCGGCGCGCTGTCACCTGAGCACCGGGCCGCATCGTTGCGGCGCATGACCAGTGGCGAGTTCGACGTCGTCGTCGTGGGCGGCGGCGTGGTGGGTGCCGGCGCCGCTCTCGACGCCGTCAGCCGCGGTCTCACCGTCGCGCTCGTCGAGGCGCGTGACTACGCCGCGGGCACCTCGAGCAGGTCGAGCAAGCTCATCCACGGCGGCCTGCGCTACCTCGAGATGCTCGACTTCGGTCTCGTCAGGGAGGCCCTGCAGGAGCGCGGCCTGCTGATCCAGCGGCTCGCGCCGCACCTCGTGCGGCCGGTGCCGTTCCTCTACCCGCTGAAGCACCGGGCGTGGGAGCGCGCGTACGCCGGCACCGGCGTACTGCTCTACGACGTGATGGCCGCCGTGGGGGGCAACGGCCGCGGGCTGCCACGGCACCGGCACCTGAGCAAGCGGCAGGCGCTGCGGGTCGCGCCGGCGCTGCGCGACGACGCGCTCGTGGGTGCGCTGCAGTACTACGACGCCCAGGTCGACGACGCCCGCTTCACCATGATGCTGGCGCGCACCGCCGCGCAGTACGGTGCCGCGCTGGCGACGAGCTGCCGGGTGACCGGCTTCCTGCGCGAGGGGGAGCGGGTCACCGGCGTCGAGGTCCGCGACCTCGAGTCGGGCGACGACCTTGTCGTCCGCGCGCGGCAGGTCGTCAACGCGACGGGCGTGTGGACCGACGACGTGCAGCGGCTCGTCGGCCGCGGGCGGTTCCATGTCAAGGCGAGCAAGGGCATCCACCTCGTGGTGCCGCGCGACCGCATCCACCTCGACACGGGGCTGATCCTGCGCACCGAGAAGAGCGTGCTGTTCGTCATCCCGTGGGGGCGGCACTGGATCGTCGGCACCACCGACACCGCGTGGGACCTCGACAAGGTGCACCCGGCCGCGTCCGCGAGCGACATCGACTACCTCCTCGAGCATGTCAACTCCGTGCTCCGCGCACCGCTCGGCCGTGCCGACGTCGAGGGCGTGTACGCCGGACTGCGGCCGCTCCTCGCGGGTGAGACCCACGAGACGTCCAAGCTGTCGCGCGAGCACAGCGTGGCGCAGCCGGTGCCCGGCCTCATCGTGGTCGCCGGCGGCAAGTACACGACGTACCGGGTGATGGCCAAGGACGCCATCGACGTCGCGGCCCGCGGCCTGCCGGGCCGCGTGCCCGACTCGTGCACCGACCGCACGCCGCTCGCCGGCGCGAGCGGCTTCGTGGTCCGTTGGAACGAGCGGTTCAGGCTCGCCGCCGCGCACGGCCTCCACGTCGCGCGGATCGAGCACCTGCTGCGCCGCTACGGCACGCTCGTCGACGAACTGCTGGCCATGGTCGACGAGCGCCCGGAGCTCGGCGGGCCGGTGCCCGGCGCAGACGACTACCTCCAGGTCGAGGCGGTCTACGCGGCGTCTCACGAGGGCGCGCTGCACCTCGAGGACGTCCTCACCAGGCGCACGCGGCTCTCGATCGAGACCTGGGACCGCGGCGTCGAGGCCGCGGCGGCCGTGGCCGACCTCGTCGCACCGGTGCTCGGCTGGGACGACGAGCAGCGCGACCGCGAGGTCGAGCACTACCGGCTGCGGGTCGAGGCCGAGCGCAGGTCGCAGGAACAGACCGACGACAGCTCCGCCGACGCCGCGCGGCTCGGCGCCCCCGAGTTGCTGGCGCACTGACCGATGGAGTCGACGATCCCCGACACCATGCGCGCGGCGGTGCTCACCGACCTGGCGACGATCGAGATGCGCGAGCTGCCCCTTCCCTTCCCGGAGGACGACGAGGTTCTCGTCCGGGTCGGGTCGGTCGGGGTCTGCGGCTCCGACGTGCACTACTACAAGGAGGGGGCGATCGGCTCCTTCGTCGTCGACTACCCGCTCGTCCTCGGCCACGAGGCGGGCGGCACGATCGTCGACACGGGCGCCGGCGTCGATCCCGCGCGACTGGACCAGCGGGTCGCCCTGGAGCCGCAGCGGCCGTGCCGCCGGTGCCGGCACTGCAAGACCGGCCGGTACAACCTGTGTGCCGCCATGGAGTTCTTCGCCACCCCGCCGGTCGACGGCACGTTCTGCGACTACGTTGTGCTGCCCGCCGACTTCGCGCACCCGGTGCCGGACACCCTGTCCGACGAGGCGGTGGCGCTGCTCGAGCCGCTCTCGGTGGGGCTGTGGGCGTGCCACAAGGCCGGGGTGACCGCCGGCTCGCGGGTGTTCGTCACCGGCGCGGGCCCGATCGGCGCGATGGCCGTCCAGGCCGCACGTGCCGCGGGTGCCACCGAGATCGTCGTCTCCGACCCGGTCGAGTCGCGCCGCGAGCGCATCCTCGGCCTCGGTGCGACCGAGGTCGTCGACCCGGTGAGCGGGTTCGCCGCCGCCGCGCTCGAGGTCGACGCGTTCGTCGAGTGCTCGGGCGCGACGCCTGCGGTGCTCGACGGGCTCGCGTCACTGCGCGGCGGCGGGGCCGCTGTCCTCGTCGGGCACGGCGCCGAGGAGATCACCATGCCCGTGCTGCCGCTCCAGACGCGGGAGGTCACGATCACCGGCGTCTTCCGCTACGTCGACACCTGGCCGACAGCGATCGGCCTCGTCGCGTCCGGGCGGGTCGACCTCGACTCGATGGTCACGGCGCGCTACCCGTTGGAGCGCACCGAGGAGGCGCTCAACGCCGACGACGATCCGTCGAGCATGAAGGCGGTCGTCACGCTCGACGCCGGCTGAGCGCCGGCCGTCAGCCTTTCCCTGCCTGGGACTCCTGGCCGTTCTGGACGAGAGCCGCCGCGGCACGGGTGACGTCGGCGGCGGTCAGCTGCGGCGGGCCCTCGGTCGGCGTCTCGTCCGTCGTGTCGGCGGAGGTGTTCGCCTTCTCGCCCGGCGCGGACCGTTCGAGGAAGCGCAGCAGCTCCACCGGGAACGGCAGCACGAGGGTGGAGTTCTTCTCCGCGGCGACCTGGACGACCGTCTCGAGCAGGCGCAGCTGGAGCGCGGACGGCGTGTCCGCCATGACGCGCGCGGCGTCGGCGAGCTTGTTCGACGCCTGGTACTCGCCGTCGGCCGAGATGATCCGCGCGCGACGTTCCCGCTCCGCCTCGGCCTGTCGCGACATGGACCGTTTCATCTGGTCCGGCAGCGCGACGTCCTTGATCTCCACCCGGTCGATGTGGATGCCCCAGCCGATCGCGGGGCTGTCGATCATCACCTCGAGGCCCTGGTTCAGCTTCTCCCGGTTGGAGAGCAGGTCGTCGAGGTCGCTCTTGCCGATGATCGACCGCAGCGACGTCTGAGCGACCTGCTCGACCGCGAACAGGTAGTTCTGCACGTCGACGGTGGCGCGCACGGGGTCGACGACCTTGAAGTACACGACGGCATCGACGCGCACGGTAACGTTGTCGCGGGTGATGCCGTCCTGCGCGGGCACCGGCATCGTCACGATCTGCATGTTGACCTTCTCCAGGTGGTCGACCACCGGGAGCAGGAACCGGAGGCCCGGCTCGCGCACCTCGCCGGCGACCCGGCCGAACCGGAAGAGCACACCGCGTTCGTACTGTCTGACGACGCGGACACCGAGGCCGAACCAGGCGGCGAGTACGGCCAGCACGCCCACGATCAGGAAGAGAGCAGTGATCATGTTACGCCTCCAGACATCGCGTGACCACCGAGAATCGTCGCCCATGATTATACGCTCGCGGGTCAACCGGCCCGGGGTGTCGCACTACTCCGCGAAGCCGCGGTCGCGGAGGAACTCCAGGAGCATGCTGCGCGAGTGGTGGATGTGGTCGCGCATCGCGTCGCGGGCCGGCTCGGGCCGGCCCGCGGAGATCTCGTCGATGATCCGCGCGTGGTCGTCGACGTACAGCTGCCGCAGCTCCGCGCGGGTGTCGGCGGCGAGACGCACGGTGTCCTTGGGGAAGTACCGCTGCAGGTCCCCGATGAGCTCGTGGAGCCTCGCGTTGCCGCCGGCCGCGTGGACGAGCTGGTGCACGGCGTCGTTGAGTCGCGTCAGCCGTTCGTCGTCCGGAGCGTCTGCGGTCGCCTCCGCGGAGAGCCGCCGCTGGGTGTCCGCCAGCTCGGCCACGAGGCCGTCGGTACGGTGTCGCGCCGCGAGCGACGCGGCGTATCCCTCGAGCTCGGCGCGCACGTCGTAGACCTCGGCGAGCTCGTGCAGGCTCGGTGGGCGGACCATCGCCCCGCGGTTGGGTTCGAGCCGCACCAGCTGCAGCGCCTGCAGTTTGCGCAGGGCCTCGCGCGCGGGAGTGCGGCTGACCCCGAACCTGCGGCAGATCTCATCCTGCTGCAGGTGCTCGCCGCGCCGGTAGCGGCCCTCGAGGATCTCCCGCTCCAGCACGTCCGCGATCTGGTCGGCGTAGCTGCTGGGGGTGTGGAGCGGGTGTGCCGGCCGCTCCCCGGTCATCGGCCGCCCCCTTGACAGCGACCGAGCGGCTGGATTGGATACATGGATCCATTCTCCTCGAGGGAGGAGGCGCGCCGGTGAGCGACACGCACCGCGGCCGTCCGGAGGCGGGACTCGACCCGATCAGGGCGGAGGTCGACGGCGTCTTCGCTGACGTGCTCGCCTCGACGGGCAGGGCCACGAACGAGTTCTTCGCCGCGTACGACGGCGATCCCGACCCGCGGCTGCTGGCCGCCTGGCTCGTCCCGCGCTGCTGGCGCGAGATCGACTACGTGTTCCTGCTGAACGAGGAGATCAGGCGCTACGGCCTCGCGTTCGAGCGGCGCCACCTCACCCTGCTCGCCAAGCAGTCGTTCCAGGAGGCCGAGCACTACGACATGGTCGGCTCGGCGATCGAGTCACTCGGCGGCACGGTGCCGACCGAGGTACCGCCGGAGGCGGCGCCGTGGAGCGCGTTCCTCTGGGAGTGCCTCGACCGCCACCCGCTCGCCGCCATCGCCGCGTGGAACGTCTCCGAGACCTCCGCGGGCGGCAGCTTCGACCAGACGATCGCGGCGGGGGAGCGACACGGCTACGACGAGGTCGTCCGCGTCTACCGGCTGATCGAGAAGGACGAGCGCTTCCACGTCGGCCTCGGCAGGCAGCTGCTGAACAGGTACGCCCGCACAGACCACGACCGCGACGAGGTGCTGCGGGCGATGCGCGGCATGCGCGACCTCGCCTGGCGCGTCTTCACAACGGAGTCCGCGGCCCAGATCCTCGGTCGGTGAGTCGGCGTGGCGTGCGGCCGCGGCGTCCGTAGAGCAGGCGTGCGCAGCGGACGAACGCCGACGCCCGCGCGGTGAGCTTCACCGCCGTCAGCCGCGCGAGCACCATCTCCAGCGGCGGCACCGTGTCGCGCAGCGTCAGCGTGGTGACCCGGCTCCCGTCGTAGGTGAGGTCCGACACCGGCCGCTGGTTGAGCATCGACCAGCCGTGGCCGTGGGCGACGAGTGCACGCACCGTCTCGTAGCCCATCGACGTGTACCTGACCGCCGGCTCGATCCCGACCGACGCGAGCACGCGACGGAAGTAGTCGCGGCTGTGCGGCAGGTCGAGCAGCACCATGGGCTCGGCGGCGAGCTCGCGCAGGTGCACCGACCTGCGACGGGCGAGGCGGTGACCCGACCCGACGAGCACGTACGGCGGCACGCGGTCGAGCACGTCGTACGCGACGTCGGCGTCGAGGTCGTACCCGTACAGCACCGCGAGCTCGCAGGCGCCGCGGTGCAGCGCCGCCTGGAGCTCCGCGTGCTCGCCCTCGAGGACGCTGACGTGCACCTGCGGCTGGTCCTCCTCGTACGCCGCGAGCATGCGTGGCAGGTGGAACGGCGAGAGCGTGGAGAAGCAGCCGACGCGCAGCTCGCCGACGAGCGAGCTGCCGAGGTTCCGCGCCGCCTCGACGAGGTCGTCGCCGTGCCCGAGGAAGCTGCGCAGCTCGGTACGGAACGACGCGCCCGCGCGGGTGAGTGTCAGGCCGCGCGCGTGGTGGCGGATCAGCAGCTGCACACCCAGCTCCTTCTCCAGCTGCGCCACGGCCGTCGAGATCGCCGACTGCGACACCAGCAGCCGGCGCGACGCCGCCGTCATGGAGCCGGCGTCCGCCGCCGCGGCGAAGTACCTGAGCTGCACCAGCGTGATGTTCGCTTCCATGCGGGCCCACGATAGTGCTGTATCTGATGAATCGATGACCTGCTGCGAAAGGATCTGTTGGACAGATCTACCGCGCGTCCCCAATCCTGAACGACAAGCCAGCAGCCGTCAGGGTAGTGGGAGGCGCGCGATGACCTCACTCGCCGCGCGAGAGACCGAACACGTGGACGCCGGCGTCACCGCCGACTTCCTCGCGACGATGCGGCGCACCGCGGCCGGGGTGACCGTGGTCGGCACCGCCGGGCGCACGCCGTGGATGGCCCAGACCGTGAGCTCGATGTGCTCGGTGTCGGCCGAACCGCCGCTCGTCCTCGTGTGCGTCAACGAACGCAGCCCGCTGTGCCGGGCCATCGAGGCCAACGGCCTCTTCGCGGTGAGCGTGCTCGCCACCGGTCACGACCACGTCGCGGACACGTTCGCCGGACGCCCGTGGCCCGGCAAGGATCGCTGGGACTTCACCTGCGGTACGTGGGAGGCGGCACCCTCGGGTGCGCCGCGACTCGCCGACGCGCTCGCCGCGTTCGACTGCCGTCTCCACCGGTCCGTGCCGGGCGGGACGCACCGGGTGTTCCTCGGCCATGTCGACGAGGTCACGTCGATGCCCGGCGTCCCGCTCGTCTACACCGACCGCGACTACGGGCGCCCGGAGCCGATCGAGCCGTCGCGGTTCGCCGAGTTCCCCGACGCCCACCCCCAGAACAGGATGAGGAATCGAGCGACATGATCCGTACCGGTGACGAGTACCGCGAGTCCATCAGGGACGGCCGGGACGTCTGGGTCAACGGTGAGCGCGTGCACGACGTCACCGCGCACCCGATGTTCAAGCCGATCGTCGACGTGCGCGCGCGCATCTACGACATGCAGCACGAGGCGCCGACCCGGGACGTGCTGACGTACGTCGACGACGAGACCGGCGAGCGCAACTGCATCGCCAACCGGTTGCCGCGCACGCAGCAGGACTGGCACGACAAGCGCGCCGCGGTCGACCGCGTGCTCGACGAGGCCGGTGGCGTCGTCACCCGGGTGGGTGACGAGACGATCGGCGAGATGTGGTCGCTGTACGACGGCCAGGACGTGCTCAACGAGGTCGACCCGCGGTTCTCGGAGAACATCCGCAGGCACATCGCCGACGCCGTGACGGGCGACCCGTTCCACGTCTCGGCCAACACCGACCCCAAGGGCGACAGGTCGAAGCGTCCGCAGGACCAGGACCCCGACATGCTGCTGCACGTCGTGCGCGAGACCGACAACGGCATCGTGGTGCGCGGGGCGAAGTACGAGACCGCGGCCGCGTACGCCAACCAGGCGTTCGCGAAGCCGACGATCGCGAACTGGGGCGACGACGAGCTCTCCGACTACGCCGTCGGGTTCGTCCTCGACATGAGCGCTCCCGGCCTGAAGTACATCTGCCGTACGGGCTTCGCCGAGCGCGCGCCGGCGGCGGACTACCCGCTGTCGAACCGGGTCGACGAGGTCGACTCGCTGGTCGTCTTCGACGACGTCGAGATCCCCTGGGACGACGTGCTGTTCTACCGGCACACCAAGGCGGCGACGTTCATCAGGGCGACGCTGCACCGCTACTCGGCGCTCGCGTTCGTGCAGCGCAACCTGCGGCTGGCCGACCTGATGATCGGCGCCGCGCTGTGGAACGTGAAGCAGACCGGGCTCGAACGGCAGCCCGCGGTGCAGGAGAAGCTCTCCGCGCTCGCCTGCTACCGCGAGGGCATCAACGCGCACCTGACCGCGGCGGTCGCGCTGGCGGAGGAGAGCCCCGGCGGGTTGCTGATGCCGAACCAGTCGCTGCTCTACACCGGACGCGTGCTCGCCTGCAGCGAGCTCCCCGCGATGATGCACCTGGCGCGGGAGCTGTGCGGCGGCCAGATCTGCATCACCCCGGACGCGGCGAGCTTCGCCGAGCCGGAGATCTCGAAGTGGCTCGACAAGTACTACTCGATCAACGACGACTGGGTGGCCGAGGACCGGCGCAAGCTGCTGGCGTTCGCGCGCGACCTGCTCAACTCCGACTACGCCGGGCACCGCCTCACGTTCCAGCTCTTCGCCCAGTCACCGCCGTTCGCGCACCTCGCGGCGGTCTACCGCAACTTCGACTTCGACGGGCCACTCGACCTGGTGCGCCACGCGGCCAACCTGTCCGACCGCGTCACCGGAGCCGCGCGATGACGACGCACACGCGGATCCGCCCGTTCAACACCCGCGACACGTACCCGGAGCAGGACCTCGACAACGACCTGTGCCAGGCCGTGGTCGCGGGCAACACCGTGTACCTGCGCGGCCAGATCGGGCAGGACCTCGACACGCACGAGTCGGTCGGCGTCGGTGACGTGGCGAAGCAGGCCGACCAGGCGATGGCCAACATCGACATGCTGCTGAAGGAGGCGGGCAGCAGGCTCGAGGACATCGTCAAGGTGACCGTCTACCTCGTCGACCCTCGCTTTCGCGAGCCCGTGTACCGCACGATGGGTCGATGGCTCGCCGGCGTGCATCCCGTCTCGACGGGCCTCACGGTGACCGCGCTCGCGCGTCCCGAGTGGCTCGTCGAGATCGACGCGATCGCGGTCATTCCCGACGAGAGGCGGGACACATGACGTTCGCGGTGCTTGCCGCCGACGGCGCGGGTGGCTTCGGGATGGCGGTGTCGTCGTCGAGTCCCGCGGTGGCGGCGCGGTGCGTGCACCTGCGCCCCGGCGTGGGCGGTGTGGCCTCGCAGAACGTCACCGACCCCAGGCTCGGGCCGCGGCTGCTCGACGCCCTCGCGACGGGACAGCCGGCCACGGAGGCGTTGAAGGCGCTCGTCGCCGAGGAGCCGGCCATCGCGCACCGCCAGCTGATGGCGGTGGACGCCACCGGTGGGGTAGCGGCGTTCTCCGGCGAGCGGACGCTCGGCCTGCACGCCACGGCCGAGGGGAACGGTGTCGTCGCGGCGGGCAACCTGCTGGCCGCCGACACGGTTCCCGCGGCCATGGTCGAGGCGTACGGGACGTCGCGGGGCGAGCTCGAGCAGCGGCTGCTCGCGGCGCTGCGGGCCGGCCTCGACGCCGGCGGCGAGGCGGGTCAGGTGCGGTCGGCCGGAGTCGTCGTCGTGGGCGAGGTGCCGTGGCCGGTGACCGACCTGCGGGTCGACTGGCACGACGACCCGGTCGCCGAGCTCGCACGGCTCTGGGAGGTCTGGGCGCCGCAGCGCGACGACTACGTCAGGCGGGCCGTCGCGCCGGACACGGCGCCGTCCTACGGGGTGCCGGGTGACGAGTGAGCGCGAGAAGCAGGCGGCGGCCGACGCCGTACGCCTGAACGCCGACTCGCTCGTCGCGCTGTCCGAACGCCTGCACGCCAATCCCGAGACCGCGTGGGAGGAGCAGCGGGCCAGCGGGTGGGTCGGCGACGCGCTCGCCGACCTCGGCTTCGAGGTGACGCCGCGCTACCTCGGTCTCGACACCGCACTGCACGCGCGCCTGGGCGACGGGCCCGTCCGCATCGGACTCGTCGCGGAGTACGACGCGTTGCCCGGTCTCGGACATGCCTGCGGCCACAACGTGATCGCCGCCTCCGCGGTCGGCGCCGCCGCGGCGCTCGCATCCGTCGCCGACGACGCGGGCCTGACGGTCGAGGTCGTCGGCACGCCCGCGGAGGAGGGCGGTGGCGGCAAGATCGAGCTGCTCGACCGCGGCGCGTTCGCGGGACTCGACGCCGCGCTGATGGTGCATCCCGCACCCGTCGACGTCGCGCGCGCCGAGCCGTTCGCCGTCTCCCACGTCGCCGTCGGCTACACCGGCAAGGGTGCGCACGCCGCCGCGTACCCGGAGCGGGGCGTCAACGCCGCGGACGCGTTCACCGTCGCGCAGGTCGCGATCGGCCTGCTGCGACAACAGCTGCCGCCGTCCGTTCGCGTACACGGCCTCGTCACGCGCGGCGGGGAGGCGCCGAACGCGATACCCGAGCGCACGACGGGCCGCTGGTACGTCCGCGCCGAGACACTCGACGAGCTCGCCGAGGTCGAGCCGCGGGTGCGCGCCTGCTTCGAGGGCGGGGCGGTCGCGACCGGCTGCCTGCTCGAGATCGACCCGGAGAGCAAGCCGTACGCGCAGTTCCGTACCGACGAGAGCCTGCTGGCGGCCTACGTGGCGAACGCAACGCGGCTCGGCCGGGTCTTCGATGACGGCGGGGCGGCCGGGCGGATGAACCGTGCCTCGACCGACATGGGCAACGTGTCGCAGGTCGTCCCGGCGATCCACCCCTACATCGGCGTCGGCTCGCTGCCGGCGCTCAACCACCAGCGGGAGTTCGCCGCGGCATGCGTCGGCGCCGCTGCGAACCGCGCGATCGCGGACGGGGCGACGGCGCTCGCCTGGACTGCGATCGACACCAGTACCGACAGACGGGCGGCGACGGCCGGCTGACGCAGTAGCGGGGGCTCGTTCACCGAAACCCGAGGGTAGGAGGAGCCGTGAGCTCACCGGAACAGGTACGGCAGATCGAACCGGCCGTACTGAGAAGGAGCGTCGCCGCCGGCGCGATCGGTGTCTGGGTGCACTGGTTCGACTGGGCCGTGTACGCGTACATGTCCACGACCATCGCGACGGTGTTCTTCCCGACGCAGGACGCCACGGCGGGACTGCTCGCGGTCTTCGCGGTCTTCGCCGTCTCGTTCGCCATCCGGCCGATCGGCGGGCTGATCTTCGGCACGCTGGGCGACCGGATCGGACGCCGCCGCACGCTCGTCTTCGTCATCATCCTGATGTCAGCGGCCACCCTGGCAGTCGGCTTCCTGCCGTCGTACGCGTCGGTGGGCATCGCCGCGACCGTGCTGCTCGTGGTCACCCGGCTGATCCAGGGGCTCGCGGCCGGCGGCGAGTTCGGCAGCGCGGCCACGTTCCTCGCGGAGTACTCGCCCCGCAAGCGCAGGGGCTTCGGCGTGAGCTGGCTGGAGTGCTCGAGCCTGGCCGGCTTCCTCAGCGCGTCACTCGCCGTCTTCGTGCTGAGCTCCGTGCTCAGCGAGTCCGCCGTGACGTCATGGGGCTGGCGGATCCCGTTCCTGCTGGCGGCGCCGATGGGGATCATCGGCCTGTACATCCGGCTGAAGCTCGACGACACACCCGAGTTCAAGGCACTGGTGAAGGCCGACCAGATCGCTCGGTCGCCGCTCAAGGAGCTGTTCGCACAGAACAAGCGGCAGCTCCTGCAGATGACCGGCATCGAGATCCTGCAGCACATCACGTTCTACACGGTCGTCGTCTACATGCTGACGTACCAGACCGAGGAGCTCGGCCTGGGCGCCGGCGACGCGGCGATGTCCGCCACGGTCACCTCGCTGGTGGCGATGGTGCTCGTGCCGATCTTCGGCGGCCTCTCCGACCGGATCGGCCGCAAGCCGCTGACGATGGCGTCGGCCGTCGGCTTCGTGGTGCTGTCGATCCCGCTCTTCCTGCTGATGACGCTGGACAGCGTGGCAGTGGCCGTGCTCACGCACGTCCTGCTCGGCGTGCTGCTCGCGCTCATCCTCAGCACCCACGCGGTCGCGATGAGCGAGATCTTCCCGACGCGAGTACGACAGAGCGGCCTGTCGATCGGCTACAACGTCACCGCGGCGGTCTTCGCGGGGACGGTGCCGTACCTGCTGACCTACCTCATCTCCGCGACGGGCAACTCGTTCATGCCGGCGTTCTACCTGGTGCTCGCCGGGGCGGTGGGGATCGTCACGACCCTGACCCTGCCGGAGACCAGGGGGCGTGACCTGATACAGGTCTCGTCCGAGGAGTTGTCGGCGAGTGTAAAGGGGTAGCTTCCTCGGGGGCCGGTGCCTCGGGGTCCGCTGCCTCACCCCTTTCTTGATTGTGGGGGTCGGTCGCCGGGTGTCAAGAAACCGCACAACGACTTTTGTGGGATTACCGGTCTGGCGGTTCCTTGACACCCGGCGACCGACCCCGAAAAAGCGCGCATCTACGGGGTGAGGCAGCTCCCTGGGCGCCACGCTCCCTGGTTCACCTGCTGGTAACGGACCCTCTTCGGTACCTTGCGTCGCCTCTCGCTAAACCTTCGGAACCGTTATCCACCCGTGACATTATGCGCTGGTCGGGTGTCCGATATTTCCCGATCTATTGCCACCACCGGGGTCTAGAATTCGGTTATGGACGGCGACACGACGACACCTGACACCGCGGACGCGGTGTGGGAACGCGTGCTGTCCCTGCGTGAGCAGGTCGCCGGGCTCACCCGCACCCACCTCGGTGTGCTCCGCGGCGACGACGTGCAAGGAGTCGTCGCCGTGGTCGAGGAGATCACCCGGATGACCGCGACGATCGAGCAGGGCCTGGTCCGGCAGGTCATCGACCAGGGCATCGCCACCGACCTCGGCTACAAGAGCCCGGTGCCGTACCTGCGGGACCTACTACGTATCACCGAGCCCGACGCCGCCGCCCGGGTCCGCGCCGCGGACCGGTTCCAGCCCCGCACCGCGATCTGCGGGGAAGTCCTCCCGCCGCGGTTCCCGCGGGTCGCGGACGCGCAGGCGGCCGGGGTGCTCTCTCCCGGGCACGCGGTCGTGATCGCGGAGGCGTTGCAGAAGCTCCCCGCCGCGGTGGACGACCCGACCCGTGCCGCGGCGGAGGCCCGGCTGGTGCAGACCGCGACTGAGCTGGATCCGGCGCGGTTGCGGTGTGCGGCCAAACACCTGGGCGCGTGC
>WHST01000066.1 GCA_009379955.1 Streptosporangiales bacterium
GGAGGACCCTGGCGGGCCATCCCCTACGGGTGAAAGGTGACCACCACCCCCCGCTGGGTCCCTAGTCGTGGCCGGTGCGCCGGCTTCCCATGGTGAGTACGTCCTTCCCATGGCGCATGGGCCATGGGAAGGACGTGTTCATCAACTGAACATGATCATTCGCCTCAGGCACGCGCCACGGCCAGGCCCGTGAGGGGCACCCTCACCGTGTCCTGGCGCGGTGAGGGTGCCCCTCACGGGGTCCCTGGCCGCCGCTCTTTTCGAATGAACGTGATCAGCGGGGACACGCCGAGGGTGCTCAGGCAGCCGTCCCCGCGTCGGCGGTCAGGCCGACCGTCTCGACGCCCGCGACCGCGCACTCCTCGTCGCGGTCGGAGGTGTCACCGCTGATGCCGACCGCGCCGATGACGTCCCGGGTCTCCGGGTCGCGGACGAGCACGCCGCCGGGTGCCGGCAGGAGACCACCGGGCGCGAGTGCGGCGAGCGCGGCGAAGAACTCCGGCTGCTTCTGCGACCTGCGCGCGATCTCGCGGCTCGGCAGCCCCATGCCGAGGGCTCCCCACGCCTTGCCGGACGCGATCTGCGGCCGCATGATCCCCGAACCGTCCTCGCGGTGCAGCAGCACGACGTGCCCGCCCGCGTCCAGCACCGCGACGGTCAGCGGGTCGTAGCCGCGTTCGAGACGCAGCTCGAGCGCGTGGGCCGCGATCGCCTCGGCCACCGCCAGGCCGAGACGCCCGGCACCCGTGGACCTTCCTTCTGACGCCATGACTTCCTCCTCGTACGTTCCGCCCCCGACCTCACCACACCCCGACACCTCACGGTGCCACCACCCCGTGACCGCTTCCTCGCTCCGACTCCGCGATCCTGTGGACGCACCACAGCAGCACCGCGGACACGGCGCTCAGGACGGCCGTCGTCACCCACAGCACCTGGTAGCCGACGGCGTGGGCGACGTGCCCGAGCACCAGCGGGCCGAGGAAGCCGCCCGACGCGAATCCGGTCATCAGCACGCCCGTCGCCCGCGCGGCACCGGCGGGGTGGCCCACGACGACCGCGTAGTGCAGCAGGCCCGACCAGGCCCAGCCGAGCCCGTACGCGACGATCGCGCCCGCGACGTACGCCACGGTGTTCCCGGTGCCGACGAGCAGGTGTCCCACCGTGCCCGCGATCAGCAGGCCGACCGTGAGCGGCACGGGTCCTGGACCCCGCGGCCGGTCCATCAACATGCCGGCGCCGATGCGTCCGAGGAGTCCCATGCCGCTGGCGACCGCCAGCGTCAGGCCGGCCGCACCCTCGGCGACCCCGGCCCCGTTGGCGCCGTAGTCGACGAGGAAGGTGCCGAGGGAGTTGCCCGCGGCCCCGCCGCAGCCGGCTCCGACCGCCACCACGACGAGCAGGCGCGGGCCTGCGATCCCCCCACCGCGCACCGGGCGCGCCTCGCGTGGCTCCTGCGGAGCGACCCGGGCGGCGGCGAAGACCAGCAGGAAGGTCGGGACCGCCGCCGCGAGGAACGACCAGCGCCAGCCCACCGTCAGCGCGACCGCGGGGACGGCGAGACCGGCGAGCAGCCCCGCGAGGGCCGGGGCACTCTGCTTGACCCCCATCGACAGGCCGAGCGGCACCCGCGCGCTCTCGGCGGAGAGCAGCTTGTTGGTCGACGGGTGGACCGCGCCGTTGGCCAGGCCACCGACGGCCAGCGCGAGGGCGAGGTGGACGACGGACTGCGCGGCGGCGACGCCGGCGAGCGAGGCGCAGCTGACCACCATCGTCGCGACGAGGCTCACCCGCACGCCGGCACGCTCGACGAGGCGGCCGAGCGTCGCGGACGAGAGTGCCGTGAGGCCGAAGAAGAGCGCGACCGCGTTGCCGAGCGTCGCCGGGCTCAGCCGCAGGTCGGCACCGATCTGCACGGCCTGGGCGCCGACCAGGAACAGCGGGGAGATCGACGCCGTCGTCGTCACCGTCGCGAAGAGCAGCGGCCGGCCGGCGAGGGCGACGGCCAACCGTCAGAGACCCATCGTCTTCGCGATGATGTTTCGCTGGATCTCCGACGTGCCCGCGCCGATCGTGCCGAGACGCGAGTCGCGGAGGTGGCGCTGCAGGTCGTACTCCATCGTGTAGCCGTAGCCGCCGAGGATCTGCACGCCCATGTCGGCCACCGCCTTGTACGCCTCGCTCACGTAGAGCTTCAGTATCGCCGCGTCGCGGACCGTGTTGGTCCCCTGGTCGAGGCGTTCGGCGTAGCGGTAGACGAGGGTCCGGGAGATGTCGACCATCAGCTGCATCTCGGCGAGCTTGTGACTGACGGCCTGGTACGCCCCGATCGGCTGCCCGAACTGGTGGCGCTCCTTGGCGTACGCGAGCGCGTCGTCGAGCGCCGACTGCGCGGCGCCCATCCGCGCGGCCGACAGGCACAGGCGCTCGAACTCGAGCACGTCCATGAGGACGGGCCAGCCGTCGTCCTGCGGACCGATCCGGTTCTCCGCGGGCACCTCGACGTCGTCGAAGTGCAGCACGGTGGTGCCCAGCGGCCAGTGCCCCAGCGTCTCCAGCGGCCTGGCCGTGAGACCGGGGCTGTCGGTCGGCACGAGCAGCAGCGTGATGCCGTGGTGCTTGCGCTTCCCCGTGCTCGTCCGCGTGACAGTCAGGACGTAGTCGGACACCTTGAACCCGGAGCAGAAGATCTTGCCACCGGTGACCCGGTATCCGTCGCCTGTCGGTGTCGCCGCTGTCCTGATCGCCGCCGCGTCGGAGCCGGAGTCGGGCTCGGTCAGCGCGAAGCACACCGAGATCTCGCCGCGCGCCAGCGCCGGCAGGAACCGTTGCCGCTGCTCGGGTGTGCCGTGCGTGCCGAGTGCGTGCGCACCGTGGCCGAGGTTGCGGAAGGTCCAGAAGGCGAGGTCGAGGAATCCCCTGCCGAGCTCCTCGAGCAGCGTGGCCACCGTGGACGTGCCGGCACCGCCGCCGCCGTACTCCTCCGCGACGTTGACGCCCAGGTACCCGAGCTGTCCCAGCTCCTTGAACGCCTCGACGGGTGCGCGGTGCTCGCGGTCGCACTCGCGCACGTACTCGCGCGGGTAACGCTTCGCGAACAGGTCGCGCACCGTGCTCCTGAGCATCTCCTGCTCGTCGGTGGTCTCGTTACCCTTCATGGCACCACTCCTTCGCCGTGTGGACGCGCACCGACCTCCGCGTCGGCCTGGGGCTCCCAGACGCCGATGAGGCCGCGTTCGGCCAGTCCGGAGATGGTGGCGTCGTCGAGGCCGAGCCGGTCGGCGAGCACCTCGGCCGTGTGCTGGCCGATCATCGGTGCCGTCGCGTTGGGGAACGTCCAGTCCTGGTACTGGATCGGGCTCGCGGGATAGCGCACCGGGCCCAGCTCCGGATGGTCGTAGCTGCGGACGAGCCCGCGGGCGACGACCTGCGGGTCGGAGAAGACCCCGTCGAAGTCGTTGACCGGGGCGGACGGGATGTCGTACTCGTCGAGCACGGCCATGGCCTCGTCCTTCGTCCTGCCGCCGAACGCGTCCTCGAGCACCGAGGTGACGAACTCGCGATTGGCCACCCGCGCGCTGTTGCCGGCGGTACGGGCGTCGTCCTTGAGGTCGGGGCGCCCGATGGCATCGCACAGCCGTCGCCAGAACTTGTCCTCGCGTGCCGCGATGACGACGTGGCCGTCCTTCACCGACAACGCCTGCCACGGCACCATGTGGGCGTGCGCGGTGCCCTGACGGGTGACCGCGCGTCCGCTGTTGAGGTGGTCGAGCGCGTCGTACGACAGCATCGAGACCAGCGAGTCGAGCATGCCGACGTCCGCGTGCTCGCCGCGGCCGTGCAGCAGGCGACCGCAGAGCCCGCCGAGCACGGACACACACGCGAAGAGGCCACCGGCGATGTCGGCGAGCGGGATGCCCACCCGCGACGGCGGGCCTTCGGGCTCACCGGTGACGTGGAGGTGCCCCGAGAACGCCTGGATCACCAGGTCGAACGCGGGCCTGTCCTTCGCCGGGCCGTACTCACCAAACCCGGTGACCGACGCCGTCACGAGGTCGGGGTTACGTTCCTTGAGCGTGTCGTGGTCGATGCCGAGGCGCTTCATCACGCCGGGCCGGAAGTTGTCGATGACGACGTCGGCCTGCTCCACGAGGCCGTAGAACAGCGCGCGGCCCTCGGCGCTCTTGAGGTCGAGCGCGATGCTCTTCTTGTTGCGGTTCATGAACAGGTGGATCGAGCTCTCCCCTCGCCATGGCGCGATCGCCGCGTTGCGGTTGGCGTCGCCCTTCAGCGGCTCGACCTTGATGACCTCGGCACCCATGTCCGCGAGGATCACGCCGCCGTAGGTGCCCGCGATGACCTGGCCGAGCTCGAGGACGGTGATCCCGTCGAGCATCCCGCTCATGGGCACACTCCTTCTAGGCCGGCCGACGAAGGGAGACGATCTCGCCCGTGCGCACGGACTCGTCGATCGCCAACGACACCTGCAGTACGTCCTGACCCTGCTGACCGGTGGCAAGGATCGGATGGACCCGGCCGGTGCCGACGCTCTCGACGAACGCGTGGGTCTCGTCCTTCATGGCACCGAAGTACTCACCGAGCGCCCAGTCTCCCGGCATCGCCGAGCCCAGCATCGCGACGTTCATGCTGACGTCGGGCGTGTACGGCGACGGCACGGCCTGGTCCGAAGCGAGCAGGATGTCCCTGTGGTCGTCCTTGACGCTGAGCACGCCGGAGCGTCCGAACAGCTCGAACTCCATGGTGGCGACGTACGCGGGCCAGTACTCCGGCAGCTCCCAGCTCACCCCGAGGTTGGCGACGGCGCCGTCGTCGAACGTCAGCACGCACCACGTCGAGTCGGGGGTGCCGTGCTCGTCGAAGATGCGGCCACGCGCGCCCTGCGCGTACGCGCTGACCGGCCACCGGCCGGGGAGGTACCACAGCAGCAGGTCGATGCAGTAGGTCAACGTGTTGATCGACGGCGTCGTAGTGCTGGCGCGTGAGATGACCGCCTTGGCGACGGCCTGGGTCAGGTAGATGGAGGCATGCGCGCTCGTCACCTCGCCCAGGTAGCCGTCGTCGACGTGCTGCTTCATCGCGAGGAAGCGACGGCGGAAGCGCTGGGTGAACCCCGAGTAGAGCGCGACACCCTTCGCGTCCGCGGCCGCGACCAGCTTGTCGCCGTCCTCGGGGAGGATCGCGAACGGCTTCTCGACGAGCACGTGCCTGCCCGCGTCGATCGCCGCGATCGACGGGTCGAAGTGGGCGTCCTCCGTGGTCGCGACGATGACCGCGTCGATCGCGTCGCTGCGGACGAGCTCGGCCGCGTCGGTCGTCCACGCGTCTGCCTCGCAGTCCTCGGCAAGCGCCCGCGCCTTCGCCTCGTCGACGTCGCAGACCGCGAGGTAGCCGACCGACGGGTGCCGGTGGGCGATCTGCGCGCGCAGGCGCCCGATCGTGCCGCAACCGATGATCGCGACGCCGACGCCGCCGGTGATCTGCCGACTCCGTGCCATGTCGTCACCTACCTGTTCCGTCAGCGCCGCGCCGCCTCGGCGCGGGCGATCACCTGTCGCGCCCGGCGCGCGACGGCGTAGTCGACCATCCGTCCGTCCACACCGATCGACGCGGACCCGTTCGCCACCGCCTCCTCGAACTTCTCCAGCACCATCCGCTGGTACGCCACCTCGTCGTCGGTGGGCGTGAAGACCTGGTGGATCACCTCGACCTGCGCCGGATGGATCGCCACCTTGCCGACGTAGCCGACGCGCTTCGCGAGCTCGCACTCGGTGCGCAGCGCGTCGAGGTTCCTGAAGTCCATGAACACCGCGTCCATCGGCCGCTCGATGCCCGCCGCACGCGCCGCGATGACGACCAGCGAACGCGCCGTCAGCAACGCGGTGCCGTCCGGCGTCCACTCGCACCCGAGGTCGACGACGAGATCGCCCTCCTCGCCCGACCCGAACAGGACGGACCGGATGCGCGGGCTGCTCGTGACGACGTCGTTGATGCGGGCGACCCCGAGGGCGCTCTCGACGAGCGGCACGATCTCCGTCGAGCCGGCCTCGCGGCCCGCGTCGAGCTCCAGAGCCGTGAGCGCGCCGTCGATGCGCCGCAGCAACTGCGGATCGTCGGCCTTCGGCAGCACCACGCCCGCGACGCCGGCCCGGCCGGCGGCCACCACGTCGGGCCAGAGGAACTCGGTGTCGCCGCCGTTGAGCCGGACGAACACCGGCACCTCCGCCTGCTCGATCTCGCCGAGGTTGTCCCTCGCCTGCGGCTTCGCGGCGACGGGGACGGCGTCCTCCAGGTCGACGATGACCGCGTCGGTCCCCGACCGCGTCGCCTTGCCGACCAGGTCGAGCCGGTTCCCCGGCGTGAACAGCATCGAACGGAAGGCACGCACCCCGCTCACCTCGTCCCACTCATAGGCAGGCTCACGACGGCGGTACCCGTCGTCGTCCGCTCCCCCGACTCGGCCCGCTCCATCCACATCTCGACGGTCGCCGTCGCGTCGTCGACGGCCTGCAGCCGACCGCCGATGACGACCTGCTCGTCGACGTGCAGGGCGGCCAGGTGCCGGTAGCTCACCGACGTCAGGCGCGCACCGTCGACGAGCGCGTCACCGAGCACCTGGAACAAGTGCACCGCCTGCAGGGGACCCTGCACGAGCAGCTCGTCGTGGCCTTCGACGTCGCGGGTGTAGCGCTGGTCGTAGTGCACCCGGTGCGGGTTCCAGGTGGCCGCGCTGAACAGGAACAGGTCCTGCGTCCGGTACGTCCGCGTCGCCTGCGGGACCGTGCCCTCGCGCAACACTTCCGCGGGTTCCATGCGGCTGACCTCCTCAACGGAAGATGCGGGTGAAGTGCTCCACGACGTACGGCTCGTCGGCGGCGTCGGCGTACCGGTACTCGAACCTGACGAACGTGAGGGTGCCGCTGCGTCCCTCCTTGCGGACGACGGACTCCGCGTGACGCGTGCACGTGACGACGTCGCCCGCGACGAACGGCCGGTAGAGCTCCGCTGTCGTCTCCCCCGCCATGGCCTGGCGGAACGAGATCGGCGGGATGTCGCGCAGCGGTGTGCCCTCGTCGTGCAACTCGTGCTGCGGGACGAGGTGGAAGACGCCCGTGCGCAGCGCGACGTAGTACAGGTCGGGCGCGACGACGTCGGCATGGCCGCGGGCCCTGGCCGCCGCCGCGTCGAAGTGGACGTCGTCGGTGGCACCGATCGCGACGGCGAACCGCGCGATGTCCTGAGGGGTGACGGTGACGGTGCGGCTGGTGCGGGCCGCACCCGGCCACTCGGCGAGGTCGAGACCGTCCGTCTCGGCCGCGTTCGCCGACGAGGCCGGCACGCTCATGGGACCCCCAGAGGCCGCAGGATCATTATCGCAACACTGTCTCATTCTAGTGTGAGACACCGGGGCAATGCGGCGCAAGGGTCCGAGGGGATCGGGCAGGCAATCCGTCTCGGATCAGCAATACGAGACATTGTCTGGAGATGCCTGGGGCGCACGAGGTCAGTGGTGGGTGCCGCTGCGGATGTGCTCGAAGATCAGGTGGGTCTCGGTGTTCGCGACGTCGGGGTCGGCACTGAGCCGGACGACGAGGTCGCGCAGGTTGTGCGTGCTGGTGGCGGCGACGTGCACGTAGAAGTCCATGGGCCCACCGAGGAAGAACACGTTGAGCACCTCGGGGAGCTCGGCGACCCGCGGCGCGAACCTCGTGATGTTGCCGCGCGCATGGGCCTGCAACCGCACCGAGATCATCGCCTCGATCTCGCGGCCGAGGGCCGCGGGGTCGATGTCGGCGTGGAAGCCGCGCAGCACCCCGCGCTCGCGCAGCGCGCGTACCCGTCCGAGGCAGGTGGACGGGGCGATGCCGACCCGCTCCGCCAGGGCGTTGTTGGGCAGCCGCGCGTCCCGCGCGAGGTGGCGGAGGATGCGGTGGTCGATCTCGTCGAGCACGGGAGCCCGAAGATCCTTCGGAGCAGCGGTGCCGAGCGATCGGGCGTCCGATGATTGCGCTGACATGTGCCCGACTCTATCGAATCTTCGAACGACTCACTGGCGCCCGACCCTCCGATGATTCATGATCATGCCTATCCGTGAGGCTCTTGTTCTAAGAGGCTCTTGTGCTGAGGAGGACGTGTGCGAGTCGGTGTTCCGCGCGAGGTGAAGGACCACGAGTACCGCGTCGCTCTCACCCCCGCCGGCGTGCGTGAGCTCGTCACCCACGGGCACGAGGTCGTGGTCGAGGCGGGCGCCGGTGCCGGGTCCGCCATTCCCGACGAGGACTACCTGGCGGCCGGCGCCAAGATCCTCGACTCGGCCGACGCCGTGTGGGCGGCCGGCGAGCTGATCCTCAAGGTCAAGGAGCCGGTCGAGCAGGAGTTCCACCGGCTGCGCGACGACCAGGTGCTGTTCACCTACCTCCACCTCGCCGCCTCCCGGGAGTGCACCGACGCGCTGCTGGCCGCCGGCACGACCGCGGTGGCGTACGAGACGGTGCAGTTGCCGGACCGCTCGCTGCCGCTGCTCGCACCGATGTCGGAGGTGGCCGGAAGGCTCGCCACCCAGGTCGGCGCGTACCACCTGATGCGGCACGGCGGCGGTCGCGGCGTGCTCATCGGCGGTGTACCAGGGGTGCATCCGGCGAGGGTCGTCATCATCGGCGCGGGAGTGTCGGGGCGCAACGCCGCCGCCATCGCGGTGGGCATGCACGCCGACGTGCTGCTCCTCGACCGCGACGTGAACCGGCTGCGGGAGGTCGACACCGCGTACCGCGGACACGTCACGACGGTCACGTCCAACGCCTACGCGCTCGAGGCCGCCGTCCTCGAGGCCGACCTGGTGATCGGCGCGGTGCTCGTGCCGGGCGCCAAGGCACCGACGCTCGTGAGCAACGACCTCGTGTCGCGGATGAAGCCCGGCTCGGTGCTGGTCGACATCTCGATCGACCAGGGCGGCTGCTTCGAGGACTCCCACCCCACGACGCACGCCGAGCCGACGTACCCCGTGCACGGGTCGCTGTTCTACTGCGTCGCCAACATGCCGGGCGCCGTGCCGCACACCTCGACCCACGCGCTGACCAACGTCACGCTGCCCTACTGCCTCGCACTCGCCGACCGCGGCTGGCGCGCGGCGCTGCGCGGCGACCCCGCCCTCGCGCTCGGCCTCAACACGAGCGGGGGCGCACTCACCAACGCGTCCGTCGCCATGGCGCACGGCTACGACGCCACCCCCGTCGCGCAGCTCCTCGGCTGAGGCGCCCTCACCACAACCGGGGACCCCAACGGGCGCCGGCACCACGACCGGGGGCCCCGGCTATGCCTCTGCCGGGGGGATCACCGGAAGCAGGAGGTAGGGCTCCTTGCCCGCGGCGAAGTGCAGGGTATTCGTCCCGCCGAACACCTCGGCCGGGCGGTCGTCGGGGTTCGTGTGGGTGAACGGGCCGATGCCCTTCAACGGGTACATCGCACCGGGTACCACGGTGCCGTCGTTCTCGTAGTCCCTGCCGCGCACGTTCAGCGCGAGGGTGTAGCCGACGGGGACGACCAGGCAGGTCGGCCAGATCTCGACGTCGAGCTCCACCGGCACGCCGGGCTCCAGCGGCCACGACTCGTCGTGCGGGTGGTACGGCCGGCCCGGCGTGTTGCGCGACTCGTCGAGTTTGCGCTGCGACGCGCGCAGCCAGCCCAGGCCGACGGGCGTGCGCGGGTCGTTGGAGCCGACGAAGGTGACCTCCTCGCCCTCGGGGTCGAAGACCTGCAGGACGAGGAAGACGTCGGCATCGGCGGTGTCGGACGACACGAACAGCTTCGCCGCGACGGGACCGGTGATCTCCAGCTGCTCGGTGAGCGGCGGGGTCCGGAACGTCACGCCCTCCCCCGTCGTGTCGTACGAGACGTCGTCGCCGGTCGCCGCCTGCTCGCCGAGGCCGTGCTCACCGGGGTCGAGGTAGAACCTCGTCCAGCGCGTCCGAGCGAGCGGCCACTCGCGCTCCGCGCGGGTGACGAACTTCTCGCCCGGGTGCCGCACCTGCAGCTCGACGGGAGGCTGGTCCTGCCAGCCGGTTTCCTCGTCCCTGAGGAAGTGGCCGAAGAACCGCTTCTGCAGGGCGACGCCGCGGTCGCTGTAGAACGGCGAGAAGTGCGAGTCGCCGTGCATCTCCAGCCACTTCTGCTCCGACGCCGACGCCAGGTAGCCCTCGAGGTTTCCGCGTGGGTGCAGGCCCTGCCCACCCCAGTTGCCCGCGGACAGCAGCGGGACGCTGATGCGCTCGTAGTTCGGCGAACGCTGCCGGTAGTACTCGCCGTCGAGCGGCCGCGCGAGGACGTCGCGTCCTGGCTCGGCGCGGTTGCTCACGAGCACATCCTCGGCGATCGTCTCCGGGCCGGCGACCGTGTCGCCCGTCACCGGGTTGCGGAACCCGCGGTCGCCGACGCCGTGCTGGACGCGGACGACCTGCCGGGCGTACCAGGCGCCGAGAAAGTCGCAGAGGATCCCGCCGTGCCGGCACAGGTCGCGGTAGTGGTCGGCCGCGCCCTCCCACACGCAGATCGCCGACAGGTGCGGCGGTCGCAGGGAGGCGATGTGCCACTGGTTCATCGCGTAGTACGAGATGCCCAGCAGCCCGATCCGCCCGTTGCTCCACGGCTGCGCGGCCGCCCACTCGATGCACTCGTAGAAGTCCCTGGTCTCCCGTGGCGACCAGACGTCGAGGTACCCGGGCGTACGGCCCGCGCCGCGCGAGTCGACCCGCAGGCAGACGTAGCCGTCGGGCACCCACTTCTCCGGGTCGACGAGCTCCCAGTTCTGGTACGTGTTCGTCGTGCCCTCGGCGACCTCCGGGTAGGCCGCGATCATCCGGTCCCAGTTGCCCTTGAACCCCTCCTGGAACGACAGGCCCTTCGCGTACGGCCCCATCGCCATGATGACGGGGTACTCGCCGTCCTCGACCGGACGGAAGACGTCCGCGCGTAGGACGAGGCCGTCGTCGATCGGGATCGGCACGTCCCAGTCGACGGCAATCCCGTCGGACACGACGCTGCGGACCTGTTCCATGAGCTCTCCCGAGGTGTGCGTGCAGTGGAGGTGGACGATCAGGAGCGGGGTCGGAGGACGTCCTCGACCCAGTCCCACATCGCGCTGATGCCGATGCTGACGTTGTCGATCCGGCAGTGGTGGTAGCCGCCCTCCCCGCGCGTGAAGACGCGGAACGTCTTGTCCGCGGAGCCGACCGCGTCGAAGCAGCGCTGCGCGTCGCTGAGTGGCACCTGCTCGTCACCCTCGCCGTGGAGCAGCAGGAACGGACAGCCGATGCGCTGCACGACGCCGTCGAGGCGGAACGGCTCGAGGCTGGCCATCGCCTCCGCACGCGTCTCGACGCCGAACGCCCACAGCAGGTGCCGCCACGGGACGGAGAGCGACGGTGTCTGCGCCTCGTCGAGCCGGGCGAACCGTGCCGCCCAGGTCGCGTGGTAGTCCCACTGCGCGCCCCACGCCACGCAGCAGGCGAACCGCGGCTCGAACGCCGCCGCCCGCGGCGCGTAGTAGCCGCCAAGGCTGATCGCCATGACCCCGATGCGGTTCTCGTCGACGTCGGGACGCGCCGCCAACCACTCGTACGCCGGCGTCGCGTACCGCTCGGTCTCGTGGTGCAGTGGGTATCCGCGGAAGCGGATCGCCTCACCGTTGCCCGGTCCGTCGACGATCAGGCACGACACCCCACGGGCCGCGAGCTCGGCGACGCCCTTGAAGTACTGGATCTCCTTGGTGATGTCGAAGCCGTCGAAGTACACCATCGCCGGCGCAGGCGCGGTGTCGCCCGGACGCCGCTCCGCGTGGACGAGGAGGGCCGGCAGCGACCCGTCCTCGTACGGGATCTCGACGGGCTCGACGCGAGGCCGGTCGACGAGACCGACCGCGTCGCGGAAGCACGCGACGCCACGCTCGTACGCGGCGTCGCTCTCCTTCGTCTTCGGCTGAACGAACCGCTCGCCCACGTGGTAGTAGTTCGCGGCGCGGAAGAGGTACGATGCCGCGCTGCGCGCATGGCCGGAGGACCCGCGGTCGCGGCCGGCCGCCTCAACCGTCTCGGCCTCCGCCGCCCACTCACGGAACCACGCCTCGTCGTCGCCGACGCGGTCCTTCAGGCGCAGGCCGACCCGGTGCACCTCGCCGATCTCCGCCCCGCCCCAGGGTGCGGTGTTCAGCGCGATGAGCAGGCCGTGCGACCACCGGTAGTCGTCGGGGAAGTAGGTGAACGCCAGCTCGCCGTCGACCTCGTCCGTCATGGAACGTCCTCCTCCGTGCGTGTCAGTTGGGCTCGGCAATCCAGACCTCCGCGTCGAGATCGGGCGCGGTGTCGCCGGTGAGCCGGTCCCTCAGCCAGTCGGCCGCCGCGGCGAACATCTCGCCACGCTGCCGGCCGAGCGGGTGGAACTCGTTCTCGTAGACCCACAGCTCCTTCGGGCAGTCGAGCATCGTCAGGAGCTCACGGGCGTCGGACAGCGGGCACAACTGGTCGAACTCGCCGTGCATCAGCAGCGTCGGGCAACGGATGTCGGCCGCGAACCGGGCCAGGGTCATCCGTTCCGCCATCTCGTCGAACGCGGCGTCGTCATGGATGCCCGACATCTCCATGAAGTTCTTCCTGAACGCCGGCGGCGCGACGTTGAAGATGATGTGCTTGTCGAGGAAGCACCCCATGGCGGCGGCGCACGCCTTGACGCGCGGATCGCGCGCGGCGATGGTGGGCGCCCAGTAGGAGCCCATGCTGCACCCGAAGACGCCGATGCGCTCGTCGTCGATGGCCGGCTCGGTCGCAAGGAAGTCGAGGGCCGCCGATCCGGCTTCCGCGTAGTTGTCGGGTGTCACGTGCAGTCCGTGCAGCCACGTCTCGCCCTGGCCGGGACCGTCGATCGACAGGCACGCCAGGCCGCGCTTGACGAACCTGTTCTCCTGCAGGTTCGGGTACTCCTCCTTCACCATGTCCATGCCGGGCACGAAGACGACGCAGGGTGCGGGCTCCGTGCTGTCGGGAAGGTGCAGCACGCCGTAGACCGTGTGCTCGCCGAACGGGATCTCGACCCGCCGCACGGTGTACGGCACCAGGTCCACCGCCTTCGCGTACGCCTCGCGCATCCGCTCGTGCGTCTCCGCGCTCTTGTTCCCCCAGAACGCCTTGCCGTACGCGAAGGCTGCGCGGTGGTAGAACTCGAGCGCGCTCTCGCGGTGTCCCTTCGCCTCGCAGCCCTCGGCCCGGCCCACCAGGTCCGCCGCGGTGACCGACCACGCCTTGCCGAGCATCTCGGTCGACCTGACCCTGGCCATCGTCCGCTTGTAGTCCTGCAGCCGCATGCCCTGTTCGAGCCAGCCGATGTACGCGTCGGGGAAGACGAGATCGAACCCGAGAGACGTGATCAGGGAGTCGGTCACCCACCGCTGCCCGCTCCGTCGCATGTCAGCCCTTGCCCTTCGCTGCGGCGTCGACCAGCGAGTTGTCGTACTTGGACTTGAGCTCTCCCGGAGGAGGAGCGTTCTTCAACCCCTCCTTCTTGATGTTCTCGACCGTCCTCTCGAGGAAGGCGTGGTCGATCCGCCCGTCGAGCGGCGACGCCTTCAGCGTCGTCACGAACTGGTCGTACGTCGCAGCGGCCGCCTTCTCCGAGACGTTCATCTCGGCCGCGATGTCGGCGACGGCCTTGTCCTTGTTCTTCGGGTCGTACAGCCACTTGACGCTGGCGAGATAGCCGCGCATGAAGTCGACGGCCACCTCGCGGTTCTCGTCGTACCACTCCTTGTTGGCGATGATCGAGCCCATGAGGACGTCGTGCAGGTTCGGCTGGTCCGACGCGGCGGCGATCGACTTCATCCCCTTGTCGACGAGCTTCTGCGCGTCCGGCTCGAAGCTCATCACGGCGTCGATCTGGTTCTCCAGCAGCGCGGTCGCGCGCTGCGGCGGCGGTCCCGCGTTGGTGAAGTTGTAGTCGCGCTTCTCCTCGAGACCGTGGGCCTGCAGCAGCAGCTTCGCGGTGAAGTAGTCGGCGCTCGCACCCATCCCGGTGACGCCGATCGTCTTGCCCTTGATGTCCTTCAGCGACTTGATCTCCGGCGACACGATCATGCTGTAGGGGTTGTTGGTGATCTCGGCCGCGACCATCTTCAGGCCGGGCTCCTCCTCCTGGGCGCTGAACACCTGCTCGGGCGCGGCCATGCCGAAGTTCACCGATCCGGACAGCAGCGCCGGCGTGATCTGGCCCGTGTTCTGGAACGTGACGATGTCGAGGTCGACGCCGTACGGCTCCATCAGCTTCTCGTCGCGCGCGACGATCAACCACAGGTGCAGGGAGTTGAGCGACGTCACGCCCACGGGCACCTTGTGCCGGCCGCCCTCCCCCGCGTCGCCACCACCTGGACCGCACCCGGCCGCCAGGACCGTGACCGCCAGCACGGCCGCGAGCCATCGAACCCACCTGTACGTGCGCATGTCGTCACCTACCTCTCACGTTCGTGGCGTACGGATCCGCGGGGCGCCGAACGTTGCGACGACCGCTGATGTGCTGGCTGTGGCAGTCCTGGCGGCTGCGCTACTTCTGCTTCGCCGCCTCCTCGACCAGTGAGTTGTCGTACCTGTCCGGCAGGGAGTCGATGGCGGGGGCGGCCTTGACGCCGGCGATCTTGGCGTTCTTCGCCGTCGTCTCCAGGAAGGCGGGGTCGATCCTGCCGTCCTTCGGGTAGGCCTTCAGTTCGGTGACGAACTTGTCGTAGGTGGCGGTCGCGGCCTTGTCCGACACCTTCATCTGCTTGGCGATGATGTCGACGGCCCGACTCTTGTTCGCCGGGTCGTAGAGCCACTCGACGCTGGCCAGGTAACCCCGGAAGAAGTCGACGGCCAGCTCGTGGTTGTCCTCGTCCTCGTACCAGCCCTGCTTCGCCATGTACATCGCGATGATCACGTCGTGCAGGTTGTCGAGCTCCGACGCCTCGGCGATCGACTTCATCCCCTTGTCGACGAGCTTCTGCGCGTCCGGTTCGAAACTCATCACGGCATCGACCTGACCCTCGATGAGAGCGGTCGCGCGCTGGGCAGGAGGACCGGCGTTGATGAAGGTGTAGTCCTGCTTCTCCTTCAGTCCCGCGTCCTCGAGCATCAGCACCGCGGTGAAGTAGTCGGCGCTCGCGCCGATGCCGGTCACGCCGATCGTCTTGCCCTTGAGGTCGTCGATCGTCTTGATGTTCGGCGAGACGATCAGGCTGTACGGGTTCGTGGAGACCTCGGAGCAGATCATCTTCAGTTCCGGCTCCTCGTCCTGCGCAGCGAACATCTGCTCGGGCGTCGCGGTGCCGATGTCCAGAGAGCCGGAGAGCAGTGCGGGGATGATCTGACCGGTGTTCTGGAAGGTGTTGATCTCCAGGTCGATGCCGAACGGTTCCATGAGCTTCTCGTCCCGCGCCATCAGGATCGGGAGGTGGAGCGAGTTGAACGTGGTCAGGCCGACCGACAGCGGCTGCAGGCTCTCGTCGTCGCCGTCACCGCCCGAGCCCCCGCAGGCGGACACGACGAGAGCGAGCACGCAGATCGTTGCCAGGCGCCGGGCCTGGCGGAAGGTGTCCATGGTGGTCCTCTCTAGGAGACTGGCGGCTCGTTGCTCGTCCTCGTGGTCATCTTCATCCCCATCGCGAACCGGACCTCCTCCTCGATCATGGTCCAGATGCGGTCGATGATCGCGACGAACTCGGGCGTCCGCTTCAGCGACAGGTCACGCGGCCGGTCGAACGGGACGTCGACGATCTCCTTGATCCGGCCCGGGCGTGCCGTCAGCACGATGATGCGGTCGGCGAGGAACGTCGCCTCGTCGATCTGGTGCGTGACGAAGAGCACGGTGCCGCCCGCCGTCTCGCTCCAGATGCGCAGCAGCTCGGTCTGCATGATCTCGCGGGTCTGCGCGTCGAGTGCGGCGAACGGCTCGTCCATCAGCAGCAGCTCGGGCTGGATGCAGAACGCACGTGCGAGGTTGACCCGCTGCCGCATGCCACCGGACAGCTCGTGCGGGTACGAGTCCTCGAAGCCCGCGAGCCCGACGAGCTCGATGCAGCGCATCGCCTGCTCGTTGGCGAGCTTCTTCGGCTTGCCCTGGAACTCCAGGCCCATCAGCACGTTCTTGCGCACTGTGCGCCATGGGAAGAGGCTGTCCTGCTGGAACACGACCCCGCGGTCGGGTCCGGGCGCCGTCTCCTCCCTGCCGTTGACGAGGAGCTGGCCGCGACTCGCGCGCTCGAGGCCGTCGGCCGTACGCAGCAGGGTGGTCTTGCCACAGCCGCTCGCGCCGAGGATCGCGACGAACTCGCCGGGAGCCACGCTGAAGTTGATGTCGCGCAGCACCTCGAGCACGCTGCCGCGCTGGCTGAAGTACTTCGAGAGCCCCCTGGCCTCGAGTCGCGGAGGGACCGTCGCGCTCGTCGAGGGCGTCACGGCATCTTGAAGTCGCGCCATGGGGCGAGCCACCTTTCGAAGCGGTACATCAGCTTGATCAGTGTCATGCCGATGATGGCCAGCACGAACACGCCCAACCACACGTCCGCGGTGGCGAAGTTCTGCGAGGCGGTGAAGACCATGTGGCCGAGTCCCGCGCGGGCACCGAAGAACTCGGCGACCACGACCGCGATCAGCGCGCGTCCGACGGCGAGCCGCAGGCCGGTCACGATGAACGGCACGGCCGACGGGATCAGCACCTTGGTGAAGATCTGGAACCGGCCGGCACCGAAGGAGTGCGCGCACTCGATCAGGTTGCGGTCGGTCGTCTTGATGCCTGCGGCGGTGTTGATGATCACGGGGAAGATCGCCAGCGTGATGACGACCGCGACCTTCGCCGTCAACCCGATGCCGAAGACCACGATGAACAGCGGCGCCAGTGCGATGAGCGGAGTGGAGTAGAGCGCCGACACCCACGGGTCGAGGAAGTCGAAGACCACCTTGGACGTCGCCATGAGCACGCCGATCACCACACCGGCGATCGACGCGATGACGAAGCCGATCGTGAAGCCCTGGAAGCTCGCGAAGAAGTCCGTCCAGAGCTGGCCCGAGCGCAGCGACGTCACGAACGCCTCGACGATCTCGCCGAGCGACGCCATGACGAGTCCGCTCGCGTTGGCCGCGGCGATCTGCCAGATACCGAGGCCGAGGAGCACGGTCAGGACGGTGTGGACGAGCACCGACCGTCTTCGGTACAGCCCTACCAGGCCGCGTCGCTCCGTCGCCTCGACCGGGACGAACGCACCGACCTCCCGCGCGTCGTCGTCGGACGTCGTGCCCGTCACCTTGCCCGGCATCATCGAGGCCTCCTCCGAAGAGCCATGCACATTACACAGTGCAGTATGTGCGCGGGGATGGCCGTCCGTCCATAGCTCGCGACACGACGGTCAGGACTCGGCGAGAATCGGGTTGGCCGCGAAGACCTCTTTGCGCCGCCAGTCCCGCAGCGTCCCCGGCTTGGTCCGCCACGGCGACTCACCCACGACCGTGCGGTCATGCTCCGCGCGCAGCCAGCGGATCCTGTCGATGTCGACCGTCGCGAGGTGGACGCCCTCGGCGTGCTCCTCGAGGAGAATCTGCTCGGGCCCGCAGATCATCGCGAACGCCTTGCGTCCCTCCTCGGGGATGTTCGAGCACAGTGCCGTGTACGCGAGGTTCTCGATCGCACGCGCCCACGCGAGCGTGCGCCAGGTCGCGTAGAGCGCGCCGCCGTAACCGCCGGGGAGCCGCTCCGGTCCGATCAGCCCTGCCGGCAGCAGGATGACCTCCGCCCCCTTCAGGGCGAGGATCCGTGCCTGCTCGGGGGCGTAGACCTCGCTGCACATGAGCAGACCCACCGTGCCGAGCTCCGTCTCGAAGACCGGCAGGTCGTCGGCCGGTACCCAGTCGAAGTCCCAGTACGCGCCGCCGCGGTAGATCCAGGGCGCATGGGCGGGGACGGTCCGCCGGTAGCGCCCCACCTCCACGCCGTCGGGCCCGAACAGCGCGAGCGTGTTGAAGCAGCGGACACCCTCCTCGTCGAGCGGTTCGGCGAACCCGCCGACGAGGTAGACGCCGTTGTCGCGCGCGATCTCCGCCAGCTCCCGGTCCGGAGTCCACCGGATCGGACTGCGCCACGACCCGGGGAACGTCTCGGGCAGGCAGACGAGCTGCGCTCCGCCCTCCGCGGCGCGTCGCACGTACGCGGCCGCGGCGGCGAGGTTGGCCTCCGCGGCGTCGTCGCCGAAGCGGGTGAGGGTGTTGACGACTGCGAGGGTGAATGGCATCGCGACCTACTTCACGGCGAGAGGATTCAGCGGGGACCCGACCGCGGCGGTGAACGGCAGGGGCGGGCCGCAGAACATGAACTCGTACACGCTGTCACCGGCGCAGTCGTCGGCGATCGCCTCGAGGTCGAAGATCTCGCCGACCCACAGGCCCATGTGCACGATGAAGACGATGTGCAGGGGCTGGAAGACGTCGGGGGTCTCGTTGGGGCGCACCTCCATGCCCCACGTGTCGGTCGCGACCGCGGCGATGTCGCGCTCGGCGATCCAGTCGACGCTTGCGAGCCCGAGGCCGGGAGCGGCGCCTCCCGCGTAGTCGCCCCACCGTCCGGCGGCGCGCACCGACGCCATGACCCCGGTGCGGACGAAGACGAAGTCGCCGGCGCCGACCTCGACGCCGCCGAACTCGGCGGCCCGCTGCAGGTCGTCCGCCCCGATGGCCGTCCCGGGCTCGAGCCAGGACAGGCCCTGGCTCCGCGGGACGTCGAGCAGGACGCCACGACCGACCATGCTGTCGGCGCCGTTGCAGATGTCGTTCTTCAACGCACCCTTGCTGCTGACCTGGTCGGCGCTGTAGCCGTTGTAGATCATGTCGTCGTAGACGACGTGGGCCAGCGAGTCCCACTGGGTGCCGCTCTGCAGCGGCATGATGACGATGTCGTCGGTGCCGCGGAAGTACTTGTCGACGCCCCCGTAGAAGTCCCTGACCGACGTCCCGACGAGCGCGTCGGCGCCGTCGCGCGTCATCAGGTGGATCGGGTTGAACCTGTTGAACGTGCCCTGCTGCGGCCCGTGCTCGTCGAACGGCAGGGCCATCGAGACGACCCGACCGGAGCGGACGAGGCGCGAGGCGGCGACGACCTGTTCCGGCCCGACCAGGTTGAGCGTGCCGCGCTGGTCGTCGGGACCCCACCGACCCCAGTTGGTGTGCCGACGGCACAGCTCCTTGACGGTCTCGATGGTCGGTTCCGCCATCTGCTCTCCTCCGCGTCGGTGCGGTCGGCTCGAGACGTCGGAAGCCGGACCGCGACAGGTGCACGCGGCGCGGTCCGAGAATCGTCTCAACAGTGCAACAGTGTCTCGTTATTCAGTGTCACCCGCGGACGTGTGCTCGCGCAAGGGGGCGCGCGGGACTTACGACGGAAACGGGTGCGCGCCGCGGGGCGCGGCTGCGTCAGCCCTCCGGGGTGACGGCGTGGCCGAGGCGGGCGGAGAGCTGGCGGCTCGCGGACCGGACGGCGTCGGCGATCTCGGGGGCCAGGCGCACGTCGAACCGCTGCGCCGGGCAGGTCAACACGATCGACCCCCGGCAGACGCCGCCGGCCGAGAAGAAGGGGGCGGCGATGGCGCAGCCGCCGATCACCCGCTCCCCCATGCTCATCGAGTAGCCGCGACTGCGGTCCTCGCCGATCTGGCGGCGCAGCTCGTCGGGCTCGGTGATCGTCTGCGACGTCACCGAGGCGAGCTCGGTGCGCTCGATGACCTCCTCGAACTCCTCGGGCGACAGTCCGGCGAGGATGGCGCGCCCACCGGCCCCCGCGTGCAACGGCGAGCGCTCGCCGACGTCGATGACGTAACGCACGGTGTGGTCGCAGTCGACCTTCTCCCGGAACATGATCTGGTCGAGCTCGCGGGTCGCGAGGTAGCAGGTCTCGTCGAAGCGGGCAGCGAGCGTACGGACGATCGGCTCGGCCGCCTCCCACATCGTGTCGCGGCCGTGGATGGTCGCGGCGAGAGCGAACAGGCGCGGCCCCGCGCGGAACCGTCCCGACACCTCCGACTGCTCGGCCACACCGAGCTCGCACAGCTGGTCGAACAGCCGCGACACCGCGCTCTTGTCGATGCCGGTGTCGCGCGCCAGCTCGCGCACGCCGATGCCGTGCTCGTGCGCGGCGAGCGCCTCGAGCAGACTCACGAGCTTGCTCGCCGTGCTGTGCCTGGTGAGGCGTTCCTCGGCCAGGCTCACGACCGTGACACCACCTGCCACATCGCGACCTCCCCGTATATGCGGAAACGGACGTCACCATACTCCGTCGGCATCAGGCTCGCCTGACGTCTGGTTCGCGTTCGACGCGGACGCCGAGCGCCCCCGGCACCAGGTCGCGCAACCTCGCCTTCTGCACCTTCGCCGTCGGCGTCTTCGGCAGCTCGCCGTCGACGAACTCAAGGTAACGAGGCACCTTGAAGTACGCCAGGCGCTCCCGGCACCAGTCGAAGATCCCGGCCGCGTCGACGTCGGCTCCCTGGTGGCGCACGACGTAGACGAGGACCTCCTCGTCGGTCAGCTCCGACGGCACGCCGACGACCGCGGCCTCGAGGACGCCCGGATGCTGTTCGATGATCCGCTCGACCTCCAGCGAGGAGATGTTCTCGCCACGGCGGCGGACGATGTCCTTCTTGCGGTCGACGAAGAAGTAATAGCCGTCGTCGTCGCACCAGGCACTGTCACCCGTGTGCAGCCATCCGTCGACGAGGGCGGCGGCCGTACGCTCCTCGTCGCCGAAGTACCCGGTCATCATCGCCGCGTTGCGCAGCAGCAGCTCGCCGACCACACCGGGGGCGACGTCGCGTCCCTCGTCGTCGACGATCTTCGCCTCGGTGCGCGGCACCGAGGGGTCGGGGTGATGCCGGGGCACGCCCATCGACCCGTCCCTGCGCACCTCGTCGAGCGGCTCGAGGAGGCCGAACGTCGTCTCGCTCATCCCGAACCCGGAGATCACCGTCATGTCGAACTTGCGCTCGATGTCGTCGCGCAGCTCGGGCGCGAGCGCGGGGACCCCGTACGCGAGATGCACGTCGTTGGCGCAGTCCTCGGGCGCCGGCGCCTTCTTCGACAGGATGACCGCCATGGCGCCGATCAGGTTGAAGACGTTGACCTTGTGCCGCCGTACGTCGGGCCAGAACGTGCTGGCGCTGAACCGCGGGGCGAGGACGACGGTGCCGCGCGTGCCGATGGCCCCCATGGTGGAGTACGACTGGGAGTTGATGTGGAACAGCGGCAGGCACGCGTAGATGCGCTGCCCTCGTGTCATCCGCATCCAGTACGGATACGCCTGGCCGGTGAGCACGAAGTTGCCGTGGGTCTGCATGACGCCCTTGGGGTACCCCGTCGTGCCCGAGGTGTAGATGAGGCTGATGACGTCGTCGGCGGCGAGGTCCACCCCGGGAGCGACGGGGTCGGCGGCCGCCATGGCCTCGCCGAACTCGTCATAGTCGGGGTGTGCGCCGACGACGAGGGTCTTCTCGAGCAGTGCCGAGGCGGCCGGGTCGACGGACGAGAACACGGGCAGGTGGTTCGCGCCGACGAGGGCCAGGCGCGTTCCCGAGTCGGACAGCAGGTACCCGGCCTCCGCCGCACGGAACGCGGTGTTGATCGCGACGAGGACACCGCCGATCTTGGCGAGCCCCAGCCACGCGTAGAGGAACTCCGGTGAGTTGTCGAGCATGAAGGCGACCCGCGGTCGCCCTTGCGGACACCGAGCGAGTGCCACAGCCGCGCGGCCCGGTCGATCCGCTCGCTGGCGTCGGCGTATCCCACCTCCTGCCCGTCGACCGTCCACACGAGGAACGGTGCGGCGGGCTCCTCCGCCGTGGCCTCCTCGAGGAAGGTGCGGACGTTCAGCGCGGCACGGTCCATGCAGGCCTCGAGACTGGTCGTGGGACGAATGCGAGACGCCGTCTTATTATCTCGACGAGCCGGTCGGATGGTCAACCGGACCGGTGACGGGGCGTACGGAGCGGGCGCCGGGACGGTCCACCGGATCCCCTGGGCCTACCCAGCCGGAGCCGCTCTACGCGGTCGACCCGGCACCCTTACCTGTCGGCGACGCGGACGTGGCGGAACTCGTCGCGCACGTGCGCGTTGAAGTAGCTCCCGATCGACGGGGCGGCGAGCAGCTCGTCGTGGACGCGTCTGGGAACCAGGAGGTAGCGGTAGACGTTGCCACTCACGAACTCGACCTCGAGCGTGCCGTGGTCGTCGTAGCCGACACTGCTCAGCACGCTCGAGTCGACCCGCCGACGCTTCATCGTCACCCGCCCCGTCCGAACGCACGCACCACGCGCCGAGGTGCGCTATATTTAGTCGGTTGAGGTGCACATAACGTTTGTGCGGAAACTACCAATACAAATGATAAAGGACCTGGGGGTTTGTTGTCAAACGACGAAATTCGCCGTGAGCAGGAGTACGTCTCGATGCTCTACGGCCGGCTCGACCGGCTCCGCGAACAGACCGCCACGCGCCTGACCCGGGTCCTGCGCACGCCGGGGGGAACCCAACAGGGCAGGTTCGAGCGCGACGCGTCGACCCACCAGTACACCGAACGGCTCGCCCATCTCGACGCGGTGGAGAACGGCCTGTGCTTCGGCCGGCTCGACCTGCACGGCGACGAGCGCCGCTACGTGGGGCGTCTCGGCATCCTCGACGACGAGGGCGACCACGAGCCGCTGCTGCTCGACTGGCGCGCACCGGCGGCCCGGCCTTTCTACCTCGCCACCGCGGCGACTCCCGAGGGGGTCATGCGGCGCAGGCACATCCGCACCAGTTTGCGCCACGTCGTCGACATCGACGACGAGGTGCTCGACGGCACCGTCGACGGCGCGGCGGTCCACGAGGGCCCGATCGGTCGCTCCGCGCTGCTCAGCACGCTCGACGCCGACCGCACGGGGCGGATGAAGGACATCGTCGAGACGATCCAGGCGGAGCAGGACAGGATCATCAGGTCCGACCGCACCGGCGTCCTCGTCGTGGAGGGCGGGCCGGGCACGGGCAAGACGGTCGTCGCCCTGCACCGCGCGGCGTACCTGCTGTACACGCACCGCGAGCAGCTCGCCAACCGCGGCGTCCTGATCATCGGCCCGAACAGCACGTTCCTCGACTACGTCGGACAGGTCCTGCCCTCGCTCGGCGAGACCGGCGTGGTGATGTCGACCGTCGGCGACCTGTATCCGGGCGTCCGGGCGCGTGACGCCGAGCCGGCCGCCGTCGCCGAGATCAAGGGCCGGCCCGCCATGTCCGACGTGGTCGCCGCCGCGGTGGCCGACCGGCAGCGGCTGCCCGACGACGCTGTCGACGTCCCGTTCGGCACCGAGACGCTGCGCCTCGAGCCGGACACGGTCCTCGCGGCTCGCGAGCGCGCCCGCGGCGCCCGCCGGCAGCACAACCAGGCCAGGCCGACGTTCATCGCGCACGTCCTCGACGCACTGGCCGAGCAGCTCGCCGACCGGCTCGGCGACGACCCGTTCGCCGATGACCCGCTGGGCGGCGACGACGCACCGGGTGTCGGGGCCCGCCTGCTCGATGCCCCGGACGTCGAGGCCATCCGCCGCGAGATGGCGTCCGACCCGGACGTGCTCGCGGCCGTCGACGAGCTGTGGCCGAGCCTCACCCCGCACCGGCTGCTGACCGACCTGTACGCGTCCCCCGAGCAGCTCGCGTCCGCCGCACCCGACCTCGCCGACGACGAGCGTGCGCTGCTGCGCCGGGAGCCGCACGACGGCTGGACGGCGGCCGACGTCCCCCTGCTCGACGAGGCGGCGGAGCTGCTCGGCGACGACGACGAGGCGGTCGCCGCGCGCGAACGGGCGAAGCGGGCGGCGGAGGAAGAGCAGATCGCGTACGCCCAGGGCGTGCTCGACATCTCGGCGGGATCGGGGTCGACCGACTTCGACGTCGACGAGGAATCGGAGATCCTGACGGCGTCCGATCTGCTCGACGCCGAGGACCTGGCCAGGCGGCACGAAGACGCGCGCACGAGGACGCTCGCGGAGCGTGCCGCGGCGGACCGCACCTGGGCGTTCGGCCACGTCATCGTCGACGAGGCGCAGGAGCTCTCGGCCATGGCGTGGCGCATGGTCATGCGGCGCTGCCCCAACCGGTCGATGACGATCGTCGGTGACCCGGCGCAGACCGGCGACCTCGCCGGCGCCTCGTCGTGGGAGCTGATGCTCGGCCCGTACCTGGCCGAGCGCTGGCGGCTCGAACGGCTGACGGTGAACTACCGCACGTCGGCGGAGATCATGGACCTCGCCGCGGACGTGCTCGCCGCGCTCGATCCCGATCGCGACCCGCCGCGGTCGATCCGCACGGGCGGGCCACCGCCGTGGCGGCTCAGGGCCGGTCACGGCGAGCTCGGCACGCACCTCGCCGAGGTCGTCGCGGGAGAGACCGGAGCGATCGGCGACGGCCGGCTCGCCGTCATCGCGCCCGCGGCACTCCTCGACGAGGCACGTACGGCCGTCCGCACCGCGGCGCCCGACGCGACGGCCGGCGACGTCCCCGACCTGGAGCAGCCCGTGGTGGTGCTCGGCGTCACGCAGGCCAAGGGCCTGGAGTTCGACTCGGTCGTCGTCGCCGAACCCGCCCGCATCCTGGCCGAGTCACCCCGCGGCCTGAACGACCTGTACGTCGCGCTCACCCGGGCGACCCGCCGTCTGGGCGTCGTCCACACCGGCGAGCCCCCGAAGGTCCTGAGCGCCGCAGCCGAGGAACGGACACCGGTGAGCTGACTCGTCAATAGGCTCGCCGCCCGCACCGTTTGATCACGTTCACGTGATCAACGTGGACTTCACCTCGTGCCGGGACGAGGTGAAGTCCACGTCGGTGAGGTGAAGCTCCACCGACGACCCTCGCAGCGCACCCGTGAACGGCACCACAGCCGGGTCCACCCTGTCACCTGCCCGGGGACGCCGCACCAGCGGCGATGGATGACCGACAGGTCGATAGGCTGCTGCCATCGACCACCACGACTGGACCACGCCCGGCGCCTTTCCGGTCGCCGACGGGGTCCATCGCATCCCACTCCCGCTGCCGTCCGACGGCCTGCGCGCGGTGAACGTCTACGCCGTCGACGACGGCGACGGGCTCGCCCTCGTCGACTCCGGCTGGGCGCTGGCGGTGGCGCGGGAGCGGCTCGAGGCGGCGCTCGGCTCGATTGGTCGCGAGCTCGGCGACGTCCGCAGGTTCCTCGTGACGCACGTCCACCGCGACCACTACACCCTCGGCGTCGTGCTGCGCCGCCTGTTCGGCTCGCGGATCGCGGTCGGCGCGCACGAGGAGCCGAACCTCCGCACGATCCTCGATAGCGACCACCGGGCCGAGCGCCCGCACCTCGACGAACTCAGACGTGACGGCGCCACACCGGTGATCGACCGGCTCCTCGCGCTCGGTACGGGCGAGCCGACCCTCGACTGGGAGCTGCCGGACGAGTGGCTCGCGGACGGCAGCGACGTCACCCTGGCCAAGCGCACCCTGCGCGTCGTCCACACGCCGGGACACACCCGCGGGCACGTGGTCTTCGCCGACCTCGACGCCGGCCTGCTGTTCGCCGGCGACCACGTGCTCCCGCACATCACCCCGTCGATCGGCTTCGAGGCGGCCCGCGCACCCCTGCCGCTGGGCGACTTCCTCGGCTCGTTGCGGCGCGTCCGCACGCTTCCCGACCTGCGCCTGCTGCCCGCCCACGGCCCGGTGACCGACAGCACCCACGGCCGCGTCGACGAGCTGGTCGCTCACCACGACCGGCGCCTGGACCAGGCCGAACGCGCCGCCGGCGACGGGGCGTGCACACCGTACGAGGTCGCCCGCGTGCTGCCGTGGACACGTAGGGAGCGCGCGTTCGACGACCTCGACCCGTTCAACCAGATGCTGGCCGTCATGGAGACCGCGGCGCACCTCGACGTGCTCGTCCGCGACGAACGGCTCCGGTCGTCACTCGTCGACGGCGTCGTGCACTACGCCCCCTGAGGGGTGAGCGCGTCCCCGTTCGTTCAGGCCTCGGACCCGTCGCCCACGTCGCCGTGCGGGATGTACGTGGCGGGCACAACACCCAGCTTGCCGGCCTGGTAGTCCTCGAACGCCTGCAGCACCTCGGCACGGGTGTTCATGACGAACGGTCCAGCCCAGGAGATCGGCTCGCGGATCGGGCGACCGCCGAGGACCACCACGTCGAGCCCGGCGAGGCGCGACTCCTGTGTGCGGTCGGCGGCGACGCTGACCGTGTCGCCCGCACCGAGCACCGCGAGCTGACCGGTGCGGACAGGGCGTCCCTCCGCCCCGACGGTGCCCGCTCCGGAGAGCACGTAGACCAGGGCGTTGAAGTCGCGCCGCCACGGCAGACGTACCCGCCCGCCGGGCGCGACCGTCGCGTGCATCATCGCCATCGGTGTGCGCGTCGAGCCCGGTCCCTCGTGCCCGGCCACCTCGCCCGCGATCACCCGGACGAGCGCGCCGCCGTCCGGCGTGGTGAGCAGCGCGGACTCCCTGCCGCGCAGGTCCTGGTACTTGGGCTCGAGCCATTTGTCGGCCTTCGGGAGGTTCACCCACAGCTGCAGGCCGTGGAACAGCCCGCCGCTCGCCACCAGCGCCTCCGGCGGCCGCTCGATGTGCAGCAGCCCGCCGCCCGCGGTCATCCACTGCGTGTCCCCATCGGTGATGACCCCGCCACCGCCGTGGCTGTCCTGGTGCTCGAACGTGCCGTCGATGATGTACGTGACGGTCTCGAACCCGCGGTGCGGGTGCCAGGCCGTGCCCTTCGGCTCGCCCGGCGCGTACTCCACCTCGCCCATCTGGTCGAGGTGGATGAAGGGGTCGAGGTCGCGCAGGTCGACGCCCGCGAAGGCTCGGCGCACAGGGAACCCCTCGCCCTCGAACCCGGACGGCGCCGTCGTCACCGACGTCACCGGCCGGTCGACCGCGCCCGGCGCGGGCTCGGGGATGGCGGCGAGAGAGGTGAGGTCATCGACGGTGACGGCGGCCATGACGCGCTCCTTCGTTGAAGGTTCAATCAGTATCGGATGAACAGCGGCGCCCGTCGCCGTGTTCCCTCACGACGCTACGCCGGTACGGCCTCCGGGCTCATCGCGGCGGCCAGGCGCAGATAGGTGTGCGCCTCCTCGTGGCGGCTCTGCCGCTGCAGGGTGCGCCCGAGCAGGAGGTGGGCGTAGACCTCGACGGGGTCCTCTGCCACCAGCTCGCGCAACGTCCGTTCGGCCCTGCCCAGCTGGGCGGAGTGGTAGTAGGCGCGCGCCAGGAGCAGCCGAAGTGCCAGGTCACCGGGCACCTCGGCGGCGAGGTCGGCGAGCATCCCGGCGGTCGTGATGTAGTCCTCTGCGTCGAAGAACATCCGCGCCCGCTCGTAGCGCTCCATGAGGGTCTCGGTCACCGTCGTCTCCTCTCCGTCGGGCGGCCCCGGTAGGGGCGGCGTGGACTCAACAGCGGACATCCGTGCGGCATTCCGGCCACTCGGCACGTGCCCCTACTCCCCTGGTCGTACACGCGATGTCGTCCTCCGACGGATGTGCGGGCGGCGTCGCCGGGCGAGACTCCTGCCATGAACGCCTTCGTGACACAGACCCTCGCCGACGCCACCACCGCAATGCCCGCCGTCGTGTCGTGGGGCGGACCGGGCCATGGAGGACCGGGCTGGGACGGGCCGGGCGGCTGGGGATTCGGTCCCGGACCGTTCTTCCTGCTGTTCCCCCTGCTCCTCGGCCTGGCCGCCGCCGTGGCCATCGTCATCTGGCGGCGACGGTCCTCGGACACCTCGAGCAGCGAGGCGACGCTCGAGGACAGGTTCGCGCGCGGTGACCTCTCCGAGGAGGAGTACCGCTCGCGGCTGGCCGTGATCCGCGAGATGCGCGGGTAGCGCTCTCGCCGCGGCCGGTGCACGACGTCACGGTGCCCTTCACGTCGCGCCCCTACCTGGTGAAGGGCACCCTGATGTCGTCGTCACCACACGACCGGTCCACCCGCAGCAGCGCGTCGGAGAGCATCCCGAGGGCCACGAGCGTCGCCACCGCCACGACACTCGCCACGGCTGCAACCACGATCATCATGACCGGAACGACGGACGCGCCCGCGGTCGTGTTGGCCTACTCCAGGCCGAAGAACTCCGCGTACCGCCCGCTGAGCATGTCGGCTCCCTTGAGCCTCGAGGTCTCTGCGGCGTCGAGGACGCCCATGGCGGGCAGGTAGCTCGCCCCGCGGGCGGGGCCGAGCGGGATGGCGACACCCAGCTCGACGGGCTCGTATCCGGTGAGCTCGCCGCCGCCCTCGATCAGGGTGCGGATGTTCGCCGCGACCACCTCGGCGTGCCTGCCGGCCGCCGCCGCCTTCTTGGACTCGGGCACCCCGGTGACGTCACCGACGGCGAACACGCGCTCGTGACCCGCGAGGCGCAGCTCGGCGGTGACCTCGAGGTGACCGTCCGCGCGACGGGCGCCGGCGAGCTCGCCGGCGAGGTAGTCGCTGTTGGGCACCACGCCGAAGCAGCGGAACCAGATGTCGGCGGTGACCTCCCCGCCCGACCGCAGCGCCGCGGTGAACGTCTTCGTCTCGCCCGGGTCGGACGGCGGGTCCTCCCACAGGCTCGTTCCCAGCACGAGGTCGACGCCCATGTCGGCGAGCTGTGCACGCAGGTCCTCGCGGAGCGCCTCGGGGTACTCGCCACCCACGATGTCGTCGGCCGGGTCGACGACCGTGACGGCCTTGTCGGGCCACGCCGCCGTGATCTCCCCCGCCAGTTCGAGGCCCACCGGGCCGGCACCGAGCAGGAGCACGCGGTCGGCCTCGATCAGTGCTCCGCGGGCCTCACCGATCCTGACCTTGGCGTCCGCGCTGCCGTCGACGTCGTACTTCGCCGGGAACGGGTACGCCGATCCGGTCGCGAGGACGATGTAGTCCGCCGCGATCCGCTGCCCCGAGCCGAGCACGACGGCACCGGCCTCGACCAGCACGGCCCGGTCCCTGACCACCCGGCCGCGGGCGAGCAACCGGTCGTACGGCAGGAAGAGCCGGTCGGTCCACGCGGGATCGACGAGCCCGCGCAGCGCCGCGACGTTGTGGACGAACGCGTCCTTCGGCTCGACGAGCACCACGTCGGCCACGTCGTCGAGCGCCTTCGCCGTCGCGACGCCGCCGTACCCGCCACCGATGACCACCACGGTCGCACTCATGCATCACTCCTGGTTCGTTGTACCGACTGTTCGTGTCGCGAACTAAAGTAGTCCGTGCCGCGAACAATCGCCAACTACACTCGAACCATGAAGGGCACGACCACCTCACCGCCAGCGGCCCGGCTGGGTCTCGCCGAGTCGCTCGCGCGCCTCTCCAACCTGGTGCAGCGCGCGTTCGTGGAGGTCGGCCGCCGGTACGACCTCACCGCGCAGCAGGCACAGTTCCTCTGCCGGCTCACCGAGGGCCCGGTCGGCATGACCGAGCTGACCCGGATGCTCCACCTGGAGAAGTCGAGCCTCACCGGGCTCGTCGACCGGCTCGAGCGGCGTGGCCTCGTCGCCCGGACGCCCCACTCGTGCGACAGGCGCGCCCACCTGGTCGCGCTGACCCGGCAGGGCACCCGCGCCGCAGCCGACTACCACGACGACCTGGTCGCGCGGCTCGAGACCATGACCTGCGACCTGCCACCCGCGGACCGGCGTCATCTCGAGGATCTGCTCGGGCAGGTGCTCGCCGGCGTCGCCGACGACGCGTCAGCCCAGCGGGCCGAGTAGGACGAGCGGGATCTCCCGCTCCGTGCGCGCCTGGTAGGCGGCGTACCGCGGGTGCCGCCCGACGACCCTGGGCCAGCGATCGCCCAACCCGACAGCCGCTACACCGAGCGGCACACCACCATCGGGGGGGTTCGTTCTCTCCAATTCTCGGCTGTCTTCAGCGACGGTCGGCGGGCGCGGGCTGCGTCAGTCCTGTGGACTGTAGGCGATCGCGTCGACGTCGATCAGGAAGTCCAGCGGTGGACGTCCCTCGAAGGTCATGCGGGCCGGGAGGTAGTCGGTGAAGTAGGTGCGGTAGACCTCGTTGAAGGCGGCCCAATCGTCGACGTTCTGCAGGTGGACGGTCACCATGACGAGATTGTCGAGGGTGGCGCCTGCGGCGTCGAGGACGATGCGGATGTTGTCGAAGACCCGTCGGGTCTGGGTCGCCAGGTCTTTCGGCACTACCTGTCCGGTCGCGGGATCGACCGGGACGGTACCGGACACGAAGATGAAGTCGCCGGCTTTGACCGCCTGCGAGAACGGCCCGAGTGGGATGCCGGCCTTCTCGGTGAACACGACTGTCTTGGATCCGGGCGTCATGGCTACTCCTCGACAAACGGCCTCTTATGCGAGGTAACAGTCTCATATACGAGACTGTCGAGCAACGGGCTATCGTGACCTGTGTGGACGAGGCACGGCGGGCGGTCGCTGCCAACCTCCGCACGATCCGCGCGGCCAGAGGCCTGACGGTGGCGGCTCTGGCGCAGGCGAGCGGCATCGGGAAGGCGACGTTGTCACGGATCGAGGCCGGTCAGGCGAATCCGACCCTCGAGACCCTCTACGCACTCGCTGATGCTCTGGGGGTGTCCTGGGGGACCCTGGTCGCGGAGCCCCCGGCGCGCACCGTGCGTACCAGAGCTGCTGATGTTCCGGTGCTCGCCGGGCCCGTCGAGGCGAGGCTGCTGACCCAGATCACGGGTGTGCCGTTGTTGGAGGGGCTGGACGTGGGGTTCCCGGTGGGCGCTCGGCGGGAGTCGGGTGCGCATCCGCGGGGTGTGGTCGAGCACCTGTTCCTGGTTGGTGGGCGGCTGCGGGCGGGCCCGCTCGACGCACTGGAGGATCTCGACACCGGTGACGTGCTGCGCTTCGCCGCCGACGTCCCGCACGCCTACGAGGCGCTCGACGGGCGGGCCGCGCAGGCGATCCTGCTGATGACCTACCCGTCGATCTCGGCCGGAGATCGCGGGTCCGAGACTCCCGCGGGCTTCTGACGGTGGTGTGCGTCGGCGTGGGCAGTGGTGACCCGGTTGTCGCGGATGGCCCGCTCGGTGCGCCATCTCACCGAGGTCGCCGCGCTGCTCGCCGAGCGCGGGGTGGACCTGGTGGTGCTCAAGCAGGGCATCGATACCACCACCCCGGCGGGGCGGCTCCTGTTCCACGTCATCGGCGCGATGGACGAGATGCTGGCCGACCTGGTCAGCGAGGGCGGCCCTCCCCGCAGCGACACCTCCACCTCAGGCCGTTCGCGGAGGTTCATGAACCAGGCCGGGTGCCGGTCGTCGCCACCGCGCGAGCCGACCACGACGTAGGTGCTCCCCTCGCGCAGCGGCGACGTCAGCACCGACCGTGGCCTGCCGGACCGTCGCCCGGCGGTCGTCAGCTCGAGGACGGGCATGCCCACGACGTCCCGACCGAAGCGACCAGCGGTGACGGCGAGGAGCAGCCGGTGGACGGCGTTCATCGCCTTCAGCGTCAGGTCGCGCGGCACAGCACCGTCCTCACCGTCCGACCGGCTGGTCGAACCGCGGGCGGTGACGTGACCAGGGCATCGCCTGTTCGAGGGCGTGGCCGACCTCGAGCACCGTGCGGTCGGCGCCGGGCGCGGCGACGATCTGCATGCCGACCGGCAGGCCGTCCGGTGAGAAGCCGGCGGGCACCGACAGGGACGGGCAGCCGATCGCGGTGACGAGCGTGCAGGAGCGCATCCAGCCGATGTAGTCGGGCTGCGGCACCCCCTCGACCTCGGTCGGGTACTCGACGTCGACGTCGAACGGCAGGACCTGGGTGGTCGGCGCGAGCAGTACGTCATAGCGGTCGAAGAAGTCCACGGCGGCGAGACGCAGGTTCGCCCGGAGCACCTCGGCGCGGCCGACGTCTGCGGCGGACAGCCGCAGGCCACGCTCGGCGTTCCAGCGGATCGTCTCCTTCACCTGGTCCGGGTGCTCGCGCACCAACCCGCCGAACGCCGTCGCGAAGTGCCAGGCACGGATCACGTCGAACACCTCGTCGGCGTCGTCCAGGTCCGGGCAGTCCGGGGTGACCCGCATCCCGAGGCCCTCCACGACCGGCAGGGTGGCGGCGATGACGTCGCGCACCGCCACGTCGACCGGGATGCGACCGCCGAGGTCCGGCGCCCACGCCACGCGCAGGCCGGGTCGCAGCGGCGGCGGGGGCGGTGCGAACCCCGCGCCGGGCTCGCTCAGCGCGAGCGGCGCCCGCCGGTCGGGACCGGCCAGCACCGACAGCATGAGCGCGACGTCGGCGACCGTACGCCCGAGCGGGCCCTGCACCGCCAGCGTCGACCAGGGCTGCGCGCTCGGGTGCGAGGGGACGCGGCCCGGCGACGGGCGCAGGCCGGCGACGTTGCAGAACGCCGCCGGGTTGCGCAGCGAACCGCCCATGTCGCTGCCTTCGGCGAGCGGCGTCAGCCCGGCCGCGAGTGCGGCGGCGGCACCACCGCTCGACCCGCCGGCACTGACGTCGCGGCGGTACGGGTTCCGCGTCGCGCCGAACACCGGGTTGAAGGTGTGCGAGCCGGCCGCGAACTCGGGGACGTTCGACTTGCCCAGTCGGACGGCGCCGGCAGCGGCGAGCCTGGCCACGACGAGGTCGTCCTGGTCGGGCACGAAGTCCGCGTGCAACGGCGACCCGAACGTGGTGCGCAGGCCGGCGGTGAGGTGGGTGTCCTTGTGCACGACCGGGAGCCCGTGCAGTGGCCCGAGCGGCTCACCGCGAGCAGTCCGTTCGTCCGCGGCCGCGGCCACCCGCCGGGCCCGGTCGGCGTCGAGGGTCACGACGGCGTTGACCGCCGGGTTCACCCGTGCGATGCGCGCGAGGTGGGCCTCGAGCAGCTCACGTGCGGACACCTCGCGACGGCGCACCATGGCCGCAAGCTCCGTCGCCGGCAGGTAGCACAGCTCGTCCGACATCCTCGGGCTCCCTTCGGCCGACTCACCAGGTGAACGTGATCGTGTCGCGGCGGTAGCGCGCGAGGCGGGCGGAGCGGTCGGCCGACGGGGCGTGCAGCAGGCGCAGCAACTCGGTGCCGACGGCGCCACCCATGCGGCGGCAGAACGGTTCCGGCTCGTCCGCGGCGTCGGGACGTTCCGCCACCACCATGTCGACGATGCCGTCGGCAAGCAGGTCGGCCGACCTGATGCCCTGCCGGCCGGCGATCTCGCCGGCGTGCGCGGTGTCACGGTGGACGATGACGCTGGCACCCTCGGGCGGCAGCGGTGACAGCCAGGCATGCTCGGCCGCCACGACGCGATCGGCCGGCAGCAGGGCGAGCGCACCGCCACCACTCCCCTCGCCGAGCAGTACCGCGACGGTCGGCACGTCGAGGGTCACCAGATCGGCGAGGCACCACGCGATCTGCGCGGCGAGTCCGCCCTCCTCGGCCTCCTTCGAGAGTGCCGCACCCGGGGTGTCGATGACCGAGACCAGCGGCAGCGCGAGCTCGCTCGCCAACCGGATGCCGCGTCGCGCCTGCCGGAGTGCGCCGGGACCGAGCGCCTGCTGCTCGGTCTGCCGCCGGCGGTCCTGGCCGAGCAGGACGCAGGGAGCGCCACCGAACCTGGCCAGCGCGAGCAGCAGCCCGGGCTCGGACTCCCCCTCGCCGGTGCCGCTCAGCGGCAGGACGTCGTCCGCGGCGTGACGCAGCAGTTCCCGTACGCCGGGACGGTCGGGACGCCTCGAGCGGGTCACCGACTCCCAGGCCGGGGCCGGCTCCGTCGTGGACGCGACACGTGGCCGCGGCCCGACCTCCGCCGGGGGCGGGGGCAGGCCGTCGTCCACCGCGCACATGACGGTGAGCGCGCGATCGGCGATCGACGCGAGCTCTCCCGGCGCGAGCACCGCGTCGACGAGCCCGTGCGCGTGCAGATGCTCGGCGCGCTGGACGTGGCTCGGGAACGGCTCGCCGTGCAGCGCCTCGTACACCCGTGGCCCGAGGAAGCCGATCAGTGCGCCGGGCTCCGCGACCGTCACGTGCCCGAGCGAGCCCCACGACGCGAACACGCCACCCGTCGTCGGGTGGCGCAGGTACACCAGGTACGGCAGGCGGGCCCTGCGGTGCTCCGCGATCGCGCCACTGATCCGCACCATCTGCACGAACGCGAGAGCGCCCTCCTGCATCCTCGTGCCGCCGGACGCCGTCGCCGCGAGCAACGGCATCCGCCGCGCCGTCGCCCGGCCGATCGCGGCAACGAGCCGGTCCGCGGCCACCACACCGATCGACCCGGCGAGGAACGAGAACTCCGACGCGATCACTGCGACCCGCCGGCCGCGCAGCAGACCCTCACCGGTGACGACGGCCTCGTCGAGCCCGGTCAGCCGTCGCGCCTCCGCCAGCTCGGCCGCGTACTCACCCGTGACCAGCGGCGCGGCGTGCTCCGAGTCGTCCCACCGCCGGAACGTCCCGTCGTCGAGGACCGACCGCAGCAACTCCTCCGCGCTGAGCCTGCTCACCGGCGGCCCTCATCGTCCACGAGCGGCCCGCAGGTGCGCGTGAATCAGTTCGGGACTCATCGGCACCCGGTGCAGCGGCGCGATGTCGAGCGGCGCGAGCGCGTCCTGCACGGCCGAGGCGAACACCGCTCCCACCGGGATCGTGCCCGCCTCGCCCACGCCCTTGGCGCCGATCGGGTTGAGCGGCGACGGCGTCTCGATGTGGTGCATCTCCAGGTGCGGCACCTCGGTCGCGTACGGCATCAGGAAGTCCATGAAGCTCGCGTTGCGCAGGTTTCCCAGCTCGTCGTAGTCGAGGTGTTCGTAGAACGCCCCGCCGACCCCCTGGGCGACACCACCCGCGATCTGGCCCTCCACGACCATGGGGTTGATCATATTGCCGCAGTCGTGCACCCGCGCAGCCGCACCCTGAATGGCAACACGAAACGGACCAAACGGATGGCGGTGACACCATCGAGAGCACGTTCCGCAGGTCAGAGTGTGTGGGGCGGGCGGGGCTCGAACCCGCGACCGACGGATCATGAGAACTGCTCTCCCCCGCTACCACACCCTCTACCTGCGACAACGCCCACACAGCCAACCCCGGCCACCGCCTGAAACCCACCAGTCACCGGCATTTCGCACGACCCGCACCACGCCACGGTCCCCGGCGGGCAGATCAGGGCGCTCACCCTTTGCGCTTCTTGACTTCCTCGGTCAGCTGCGGGACGACGGTGTTGAGGTCGCCGACCACGCCGAAGTCGGCGATCTCGAACAGCGGCGCCTCGGCGTCCTTGTTGACGACGACGATGGTCTTGGACGTCTGCATGCCGGCC
>WHST01000067.1 GCA_009379955.1 Streptosporangiales bacterium
ACGGGCGCGAGGCACCGCCCGCAGCGACGCACCACCATCCACCCACGACCAAGCTCAGCGGCATCCAGCCGGTGAGCCAGCCCACCATGCCCAAGCTCACCTCAAGCCCGGACTTGACTTCGACCTCATAGGTTGGTCAGGGGCGGACGAGGGTCCAGGGGAGGCCGTCGCAGTCGGCCCACTCCTGGCCGCGGGGCACCTGAGGACCGTCCGACTGTGCGGAACGCCGCATCGAGCCGACGATCGCGTCCGGTGTGTTCGACGCGATGATCCGGCCCTGGGTGTTCACCAGGAACGCCTGCCGCCCCGCGGCATCGAGCAGCGGCAGCATGGCGAGCTCGAAGTCGGTCGCGCGGATGTCGGCGGCGGCGACGCCGAAGAACTCGTCCGCGGTGGTGATCGGGCCGGCGAAGGTCAGGATGTACTCGTCGGTGCCCGCGTAGTCGACGTACGGGCCCACGACGACCCGCCGACCGGTGCGGCGGGGGACGTCGAACCAGCGTGCGGACGGGTACTCGTAGCTGCCGACGTTGTGCGGGTCGAGGTCGACGGACAGCCGGTACGGCGACTCCCGGCCGTCGGCCGTGCGCCACCACTCGAGCCAGCGCGGCTCGTCGGCCAGCACCCCGGGTGCCGCGATCACCCCGGTGCCGGCCAGCGGCGGGCTCTCCCGTGCCAGGTGCTCGAGCACCGTCGGCCTGATCGAGGCGAGCTCGTCCGTCGTAGGTTTGCGTCCCTCACCCGCCGCGCGGGCGCACACCGTCGCGGCGAGCTCGCAGAGGATCGCGATGCCGCTGAACACCTCGTGGAGCACGGCGTCGACGTGTGTCAGCGCGGCGGTGTCGCCGAGGTCCGGTGCGTTCGCCACGGCTCCTCCGTTCGCGGGCGAGCGGATCGGGGTCGTCAGGGACACCCAACGCCACCCGTCAGCGCTTGGCAAGGTGCAGGTGGAACTCGATCAAGCGCGCGATGCCGAGCTCCACATGCCGCTCCGTCCTGGCCCTCGCCTTGTCGCCGTCACCCGCCTCGATCGCGGCGAGGATGTCGCGGTGCTGCTCCACCGCCTCGTCGAGGTGGACGGCCTCGCCGAACGGGATCCAGAGCAGCTCGCCGATCTCGCCCTGCAGATCGATCTCCTGCCTGGTCAGACGCGTCGACTGCGCGGCCGCGGCGATCTCGATGTGGAAGCGCCCGTCTGCGCGGCGGCGGTCGCCGACGGTCTCCGCCGTCGCGAGCGCGTCGACGAACTCGTGTAGTCGTTCGAGGTGATCACCCGAGGCGCGCTCGGCGGCGAGCCGTGCGGCCGTGCCCGCGACCGCGAGGTGGTGGTCACCGATCTCCCGCAGCTCGTGCACGCCGGTGTCGCGCAGGACGCGCCGCAGGCGCGCGGTCGACGCATCGACCGGCGCGCGGACGAAGCTTCCCCCACCACGCCCGCGCCGGGTCTCGAGGAGGCCCTGCCGGCGCAGCGTGGAGAGGGCCTCGCGCAAGGTCACGGTGGAGACGTTGAACGCACCGGCGAGGTCGGTCTCGCTCGGCAGCTGCTCGCCGTCGCTGATGAGGCCGAGGCCGATGGCCTCACCGATCCGGCGCGCGACGACGTCGCCCCGCCCGCCGTCGGCCAGCGGTGCGAAGACGATGTGTCGTGCGGTACCCGACACCTCGCTCACCGCGAACCTCCTTCGCTGCCCTGCCCGCAGAGCTTAAGACCTGGTCACGCCGGACGGCGAGACGTGCGTCCTCCCTCTTGCTAATTAACCTATGAAGTCATATGTTTCACCCCACCGCGAGTCCGGAGGACGAGGCCGATGACCGAATCTCACGCGCACTCCCCGGTGACCGAGGAGTTCATCGCGGAGTGGCGCAACGCCTCGTACAGCTGCTTCTCCTCCGGTCACAAGTTCTGCCGTGAGGTGTGTCCCGTCATGCAGGTGACGCGGAACGAGTCGTGGACGCCCACCGCGTTCCACGCCAACGTCGTCGCGATGGAGCAGGGCGAGCTCACGGTCGAGGAGGTCGCCGAGGACTACGTCAACTGCACCCAGTGCGGCGCGTGCGAGCTGCGTTGCCCCAACACGCTGTTCACCGGAGACTTCTACCGCTTCCGCACCCGCACGGTCGACCTCGTCAAGCAGATGCGCACGCTCGCCGTCGACAACGGCGTGCACCAGCCGGGCTACCGCCGCTGGAACATGCTGACCGACGAGCGCACCCACGAGCCGGTGCTCGGTGAGGTGCCGGTGAGCCAGGAGCACGTACGCGACTGGAGTGCGGGACTCGACCTGCCGATCGGTGGCGAGACGATCCTGTTCGTCGACTGCGAGGCCGCGTTCTACCGCACGTCGGTGCCCAGGGCGGTGGCGCAGATCCTGCAGCGCGCGGGCTACGAGTTCGGCCTGATGCGCGAGCAGTGGTGCTGTGGCGGCCCGGCCGCGGAGATGGGGTACCGCGACCAGGCGCGGCGGTTCGCCGAGCACAACCTCGCCGACTGGCGCGCGAGCGGCGTGCGCCGGGTGCTGGTGCTCGACCCGCACGACTACATCACGTTCACCGAGGACTACCCGAACTTCTTCGGCGACGACTACGACATCGAGATCGTGCTCGTGATCGAGCTGCTCGCGGGGCTGATCGAGGACGGCACGCTGCGCCCCGAGATCCCGGTCGAGCGCACGATCACGTACCACGACCCGTGTCGGCTCAACAAGCGCAAGGGGATCTGGCAGGAGCCGCGGCAGATCCTGCGGTCGATACCCGGCCTGACGTTCCACGACGTCGACCACGTGACGCAGTGGTCGTACTGCTCGGGCGGCGGGGGAGGCCTGCCGGTCGAGAAGCCCGAGCTGACCGCGAAGATCAGCGCCAGCCGACTCGACCAGGCTGCGAAGCTCGACGTCGACACGCTCGTGTCCGCCTGCCCGTGGTCGGAGCGGCCGCTGTCGGAGGCGGGGGACGCGCGTTCCGTCGACGTCGTCGACATCCACGAGCTGCTCGCGGAGTCGCTCGGCATCGAGGTGGGCGGGAGCCGGGGCGGAGGTGGCGGCGTATGACACTCGCGCCCGAGCTGTCCGACCGCGTGCTCGGCGAGCTCGTCGACGCGCTCGGCGGCGAGTACGTCCTCACGTCCAAGGTCGCGCGGATGAACCGCGCCCGCGTGCCCGCGCCGTTCCCCGTGCACCGCTGGCGCGAGCGCATCCCCGACCTCGTCGTGATGCCGGGGTCGACGGCGGAGGTCGCCGAGGTGTTGCGCGTCGCGCACGCGCACCGCATCCCGATCGTGCCCCGCGACGGCGGCACCGGGCTCACCGACGGCGCGGTGCCGGAGCGTCGCGGCATCGTCGTCGACGTCAAGCGGATGAACGACATCCGCGAGATCGATCCCGTCAACCGCACGTGCACGGTCGGGGTTGGCATCAACATGCTCAAGCTCAACGAGGAGCTCGCTCCGTACGGGCTGATCTATCCCGACGACCCGGCGTCGTACCCGTGCTCGCTCGTCGGCGGCCGCACCGGTACCAGCGGCTGGTCGCTGATCGGCTCGCGGTACGGCCACTCGCGTGACCTGGTGCTCAGCTTCGAGTTCGTGTTGCCCACCGGCCGGGTGATCAGGGTGGGCGACGGCGGCGGTGCGAAGGTGTCGAAGAGCTCGAGCGGCTACCAGCTCAAGCACCTGTTCATGGGGCACCAGGGCACGCTCGGCATCGCGACCGAGGCGACGCTGAAGCTCTATCCCAAGCCGGAGGCGGAGCTGTCGCCGTTCTGGGCGTTCCCCGACTACGAGGCGGCGTACCGGTGCGTGCAGCAGCTCGCGCACGCGGGGATCGCGACGTTCGCCGGTGCCGTGCTGTTCGACGAGTGGAAGGTGGCGTACCTCCGCCGTGACGACGAGGCGTACATCCCGCAGCCGGCCGACGTGCGTGCGCTGGTGTGCGCGGTCGCGTACGGCCACGAGGACGAGGTGCGCGCGGGCGGCCGGCGGCTGATGCGCATCGCCCGCGACGCGGGGGCGCGGTATCTCGGTGACGAGATCTCGCAGGGGGACTGGGCGGCCAGGCACGACAGGTATGCGACGCCGTTGCACGGCCGGACCAAGTCGGGTCAGGTCGCGCCGATGAGCTGGCACTGCGAGGACGCCGCGATCAACTACACCGAGCTGCCCCAGGTGCGGCTGGAATGGCACGGCATCGTCGAGCGGCTGCGCGAGCGGTTCGACGTCTTCGACGACTGGGGGATGTTCTGCTACACGAGCGCGGACACCGGTGTCGACTACCTGACCGAGATCGACGTCGGCATCTGGGAGCAGAACCTCGACGACGACGCCTGGGCGGCGTGGGTCGACGCGAAGCGTGACATCGCCGAGGTCGCGCTGCGGTACGGCGGATCGATCAGCGCCTGCCACGGATCGTGCCGCGAGGGGGAGGTCGACCTCGTTCCGATGGAGCTGGGCGGCGGCTACGACGTGATGCTGGCGGTCAAGAGGGCGATCGACCCGCACAACATCATGAACCCGGGGAAGTACGGCCTCGACCGGGCATATACGTCAGGGGGCGATGTATGACCGGGTACCGATACGAGGAACAGCACACGCCGCCGCCGGCCCGACAGGTCACCGACGTCGCCGTGGAACGGTTCGAGCACATCTTCGAGGTCGACCCGAAGCTGATGACGGTGCACGTCGCGCAACAGCTGTTCCCCAACTGGGACACGCTGCGCATCGCTGCCAGCCGAGGTGACCACCTCGACTGGATGCACCGGCACTTCGCCGACCGCGTCGTGTCCGCACAGGAGCTGCTGGACGAGGTCGAGCGAGAGGCAGACGACTGAGGCGCGACGATCAACCGACAACGGCACAATGGGGTGACCGACGATGAGATTCAGTTTCGTGATGCTGCCCGACTACCCGCTCGACGACACGATCGAGTCGATCAAGCTGGCCGACGAGCTGGGCTACTACGGCTGTTACGCCGCCGACGAGACCTGGCACAAGGACCTGTGGCTGCTGTTCGCGGCGGCGGCCGACAAGACGTCCACCATCAGGTTCGGTCCGAGCCTGTCGGCCGTCACGTTGCGCGAACCGTCGCTGATCGCCCAGGCGACCGCCACCCTCGACGAGCTGACCGGCGGGCGTGCCGAGTGTGTGCTCGGGTCGGGCAACTTCGGCCTGCTCGCGCAGTACGGCATCGACTGGGCGAAGACCAAGCCGCTGAGCCGGCTCAAGGAGGCGCACCACGCCGTCCGCACGCTGCTCGACGAGGGCGCGATCACCAGCGAGGGCGAGTTCTACCGCTACAGCGGCCTGTTCACGTTCGCCAGGCCGGTGCAGGAGCGCGTGCCGGTCAAGCTCGGCGCGATGCGCGGCCCGAAGTCGTTCCAGCTCGCCGGGGAGATCTCCGACGGCGTCCACCACGCGCTGAGCTACAGCCGTCGCGCGTACGAGTACATGGTCGAGAACGTCCGCATCGGCGCCGAGCGCGCCGGCCGTGACGCGGACTCCCTCGACCTCGGCGCGTGGGTCGTGTTCGCCACCGGCGCCGACTCGAAGGCCGCGAAGGACGCGGCGCGGGCGATGGTCGGGCTGTACGCCTCGGCGATGCCGAAGGAGCAGCTGGAGCGCAACGACGTCGACCCCGCCGAGCTCACCGACATCGTCGCCGCGGTGGGCGCGGGCCGCGTCGACCAGGCGTTCGAGCTGACGTCGCCCGAGCTGGCGGACCGGCTCTCGATCGCGGGGACGCCGGAGGAGTGCGTGGAGAAGATCAACGCGCAGATCGCCGGCACCGGCGTCAACCACATGATCCTCGCGATCACCGACGCCGCGCTGGTGAAGGCGTTCTCCGGCATGGACCTGCCCGGCGTCGCGACCATGCGCGAGCAGCTCCAGCTCGTCCACGACAAGGTGATGCCCGCCGTCCGCGACTGACCCGCGACCGGCATCTCGCCCGCAGTGCCGGGTCGTCATGAGCCTCTTGACATCATGACAAGAACAGTAGCACGCTCATCTTGTCACGACGTCAAGAGGGGTGAGGGCGATGGATGGCGAGTTCGAGCTGAAGGGGCGGCGGGTCCTGGTCACAGGGGCGTCGAGCGGTATCGGCCGGGACCTGGCGAAGGCGCTGGCCGCGCAGGGTATGCGGGTGGCAGTCGTGGCCCGGCGTGCCGACCGGCTGGAGCAGTTGGCCGACGAGGTGGAGAGAGAGTCGGCGGAGCGGCCGTTGGTCCTCGTCGCCGACCTGTCCGAGCGCGGCGGGGCTGCGGGGATCGCCGCCGACGTGCGCGAGGCCTGGGGTGGCGTGGACGTCCTCGTCAACAACGCTGGCAGCTCGGTCGGGGGGACGACTTGGGCGGTAGGCGACGGGGAGGTGGCGCGCAGGGCGTTCGAGGTCGACTTCTGGGCTCCGCTCGCGCTGATCGGGGCTTTCGTCCCCGACCTGCGCCGCCGCGGTGAGGGCGCCGTGGTCAACGTGACCTCGTTGCGGCAGGCGTTCAGCTGGCCGATGTTCGGGCACAGTTCCGCGGCCAAGGCGGCGCTGGCGATCTCCACCGAGACACTCCGGCTCGAGCTCATGTCGTACGGCGTGCACGTGGTGGAGGTGGTGCCAGGTCCCATCGACACGCCCTCCCAGGGTCCGACCGCCCTGATCCGTGGCTTCACCGAGGCGGTGCACGACCGGCTCGGCGTCGCGTCGTCGGGTCAGCTCGCCGAGATGATCGTCGACGCGATCCGGCACCGGACCGATCGCGTATTCTGCCCGGAGGAGACGACGAGGGCGGTGTACGAGAGCCCGGTCGCGTGGCGCGCCCGGATCGCCGACGACGTCCGGCGGACGTACGCTGTCGACGCCGCACTGCCGGACGACATCGTTGACGGGCTCGTCGTCGGGGCCGACGACCCGATGGTCACTGCCGCACGGGACGGTTGGGAGCGGGAACACCGAAGTGCCACGTAATCGCAGCGACATCGATCGAGAGGACAAGCTCGACGAGATCCTCAACGCGGCGGAGGACATCCTGCGCGCGGACGGGTACGCGTCGCTCACCCACAGCGCCGTGGCCCGTGCGCTCGGGCTGGCACGGACGGCGATCTGCTGGTACTTCCCGACCAGGGACGACCTGTTCGTGGCGACGGTCGAACGAATCTTTACTGCGACCTTCGCGAAGGCACCGGCTGCCAGGAGCTACCAACGGCGCATCGAATGGGGCATGGACAGGCTCGCGGAGCTGCAACCGCTCATCCTGGTGCTGCACGAGCGCGCCGGACACTCCGACGCCGCCGCCCGGCTCGAGGCGGCGATCCAGATCCAGCTGTGCGACCGACTCCGCGATGTCCTCCGGCCACATGTCGAACCAGCGCGACTCGACCGGGTCGCCACGACCGTCGTCGTCTTCATCGAAGGTCTTCTCGCACACCGGACCCCGGCGGTCGAACGCCGCCGGATGCTCCGCTTCCTCGTGGCCGAGCTCGTTCCGTAGGGTCGCGTCGGCTCAGCGGTAGTTGACGAACTGGACCGCGAAGTCGAGGTCCTTCTCCTTGATCAGGGCCTGGATCTGTTGCAGGTCGTCCTTCTTCTTCGACGACACCCGCAGCTCCTCGCCCTGGATCTGCGCCTTGACGCCCTTGGGGCCCTCGTCGCGGATGAGCTTGCTGAGCTTCTTGGCGTTGTCCGACGAGATGCCCTCGGTGACGTCGCAGCCCAGGCGGTACTCCTTGCCGGACAGCTGCGGGTCGCCCGCCTCGAGCGACTTCAGGGAGACGCCGCGCTTGACGAGCTTGGACTGCAGGACGTCGAGCACCGCCTTGGCGCGCTCCTCGCTGCTGGCGCGGATCTCGATCCGCTTCTCACCCGACCAGGCCACCGAGGCGTTGGTGCCCTTGAAGTCGTAGCGCTGCGCGATCTCCTTCGACGCCTGGTTGAGGGCGTTGTCGACCTCTTGGCGGTCGATCTTGTTGACGATGTCGAACGACGAGTCGGCCACGTGTTCCCCTCCTTGTGTCCCGGGCGCCGCCAGCGTACTCACGGGCGCGGTGGTCACGTACCGCAGCGCGGCGTTGACAGTACCCACCAGGAGGTCCAGGGTATCTGCAGGTTTCTTACCAGCGCGAGGGAGCCCGCCATGAGGCGCTCGGTCCGGTCAGCCCTGCTCGCCCTCGCCGTCGCCGCACCGCTCACCGCGCTGTCGATGTCGTCCGCCGTGGCCGACCAGGGTGACGGGGCGCGGTCGCGGCAGGAGGCGTACGCCGCCGCGGCGGAGGAGTTCGGCGTCCCCCAGAGCGTCCTGCTCGGGCTCTCGTACGTCGAGTCGCGGTGGGATGACCACGCGGGCCTGCCCAGCGCAGGCGGCGGCTACGGGCCGATGCACCTGACCGACGTCCCCGCACGCGCCGTCGACCGCAGTATCGGCGTGCGTCAGGTGCGGCCGTCGCAGCCCACGCTGCGCACCGCGCGGATCGCGTCCGAGCTGACCGGCGTCGACCTCGCCACGGTGAAGCGTGACCCGGTCGAGAACATCCGCGGTGGCGCGGCCGTCCTCGCGCGCTACCAGCGTGACCTCGGCCTGCCGACCGGCACGAGTAGCGCCCCCGGCGGCTGGTACGCGGCCGTCGCGACGTACGGCGGCTCGAGCACCCAGGGCGCCGCGGAGTCTTTCGCCAACCAGGTCTTCGCGAAGGTGCGTGACGGCGTCGCCCGCACCACCGCCGACGGCGAGCAGGTGGCGCTGCGTGCCGCGCCTGCCACGTCACCCGCGCGGCAGCAGGTCCAGCGGCTCGACCTGCCCGACCCGGTGGAGGGCCAGCGCGTCGAGTGCCCGAAGAGCCTCGGCTGCCTGTGGATCCCCGCGCCGTACGAGCAGTACGGTGACGAGCCGGGCGAGTACGGCAACCACGACCTCGGGCAGCGGCAGCGAGACCTCGACATCGAGTACATCGTCATCCACGACACCGAGACCGACTGGGACACGACGCTGCAGCTCGTCCAGGACCCGGAGTACGTCAGCTGGCAGTACTCGATCAGGTCCGGCGACGGCCAGGTCGCGCAGCACGTGAAGAACAGGAACGTCGCCTGGCAGGCGGGCAACTGGTACGTCAACATGCACTCGATCGGCATCGAGCACGAGGGCTACGTGCGCGACGCGAGCTGGTTCACCGAGGCGATGTACGAGAACTCCGCCGCGCTGGTGCGCTACCTGGCGAAGAAGTACGGTGTGCCGCTCGACCGCGCGCACATCATCGGCCACGACCAGGTGCCTGGCACCGTCCCGGCGACCGTGGCCGGCATGCACAACGACCCGGGTCCGTACTGGAACTGGGAGCACTACTTCCGGCTGCTGCACGCACCGATCACGCCGCGCCCGTCCCGGCACGGCGGCGTCGTCACGATCAAGCCGGGATTCGACGGCAACGTCCAGCCGATCACCGGGTGCGGTGAGGACCCGGCGACGCCGTGCGCCGAGCAGGGTTCCAGCGCCGTCTTCCTGCACACCGAGCCGAGCGAGGACGCCCCGCTGGTCAACGACGTCGGCCTGCGTCCCGACGGCAGCCCGAACACGACGCACGTCGAGGACGTCGGTGCCCGGGTCTCGGCCGGCGCGCAGTACGCGTACGCCGGACGGTCGGGTGACTGGACCGCGATCTGGTACCTCGGCGCGAAGGCGTGGTTCCACGACCCGAGGTCGGAGCCGACGTCGGTGCGCTCGCTCGGGCTCGTCGTCTCGCCGAAGAAGGGCAAGGACGCGATCCCGTTCTACGGGCGGGCGTACCCGGAGGAGAGCGCGTACCCCGACGACATCCCGTACCAGGCGGTCACGCCGCTGCAGTACTCGCTGCAGGCGGGACAGTCGGCGGTCGTCGGTGACGCGAAGGTCCAGACCGACTACTACTTCGCGACGACGTACCAGACGCCGGGCCGCCAGGTGCTCGGCAAGGACCGGTACTACGAGATCTGGATGGGCCACCGGATGGGCTATGTGCGCGCCGCGGACGTGGACGTGCGCATCGGTGTCGCGCACTGACGGCCCGCGGAGTGGTTAGTGTGCAGCGGTGACGACATCGCAGACCTCCACCTCGACCTCCGCACCACCGTTGACCCGCGCCGAGGTGGCGCAGGCGTTCGACCGCATCCGTCCCCACGTCCGCCGCACACCGGTGCTCGCCGGCGAGCGGGCCGACGGCGGCCCGCTGGTGCTGAAGCTGGAGAGCCTCCAGCACACCGGCACGTTCAAGGCGCGCGGGGCGTTCAACCGGCTGCTGTCCGCACGCGCATCCGGTGAGCTGACCGACGCCGGCGTCGTCATCGCGTCGGGCGGCAACGCCGGCCTCGCCGTCGCGTACGCCGCGGGCCGGCTCGGGATCCGTGCGGAGGTCTACGTGCCCGAGGTCATCAGCCCGGCGAAGACCGGGCGCCTCGACGCCCTCGGCGCGCACGTGGTGGTCGGCGGCGCGAGCTACGGCGACGCCCTCACCGCGGCGCGGCTGCGCATCGCCGAGACCGGCGCGGTGGAGGTGCACGCGTACGACCAGCGCGAGGTCTGCGCGGGCCAGGGCACGCTGGCGCTGGAGCTGCTGGACCAGACCGACGTCGACACGGTGCTGGTGGCGGTCGGTGGCGGAGGCCTGATCGCCGGCATCACGGCCGGGCTGGACGGCCGCGCGACGGTGGTCGCCGTCGAGCCGGAGAACCTCCCGACCCTGCACGAGGCGTTCGCGGCCGGTGAGCCGGTCGACATCCCGGTCGACACCACGGCGGTGGCAGCCGACTCCCTGGGCGCGAGGCGAGCGGGCACCGTCGCGTACGCGACGACGACGGCGGCGGGAGTGCAGAGCGTCCTGGTCGACGACCCGGCCATCATCGCCGCCCGCCGCCACCTCTGGGAGACGTACCGCGTGGTCGTCGAGCACAGTGGAGCCGCGGCTCTGGCGGCACTGCAGGCGGGTGCCTACATCCCGGCCGCGACGGAGCGCGTGGCGGTCGTGTGCTGCGGTGCGAACACCGACCCGTCCGACCTGTGACGGCGGTCTGTGAAACCGCCGACCGGGCAACGCTCCCGGCCCGTCCGGCGTCGTAGGCATCGCGTTGCTATGCTGCACTGCGCGTCACGGCAGGTTGCCCGAGCGGCCAAAGGGAGCGGTCTGTAAAACCGTCGGCTCAGCCTTCACTGGTTCGAATCCAGTACCTGCCACACCCCGCAGAAACGGCCCCTGGCCAGCGGAAACGCTGCCCAGGGGCCGTCCTCGTCTGTCCGGCTGTGTCCGGTCGAATCCGGTGACCTACGGCTATCCGTGTCGAATACGTGTCGAAGGTTGAGTGCCATCGTTCAGGAGGGCAGCTTCGATCCGCGGCGAAGTTTTGCCTTCGCCGTATCGCTGTGCCTCGGTGCCGCCCAGACCTCGCGGACGCTTCGGCCGCCTTCACCGGTCTAGAGGCGACGACCTCTGTCCTCGTGAGGTGCTCTTCACGTGTTTCAGATGCGACCGCCATGCGGTGCTATCGCGCCGATCCACCGGCGGTCGTCACTGAGCACGAACCTGCAAGGTGTGGGCCTCTCACGCCGGGGGTAGACAGGCAGAGGTTGATCTCGGGGGGAGGGTGGCCACCTCCGTGGCTCATGAGGAGATCTTCATGCCATCGGACCGGGTTGTTATCGAGGTCACGCCACGGGGGCGGGAGTGGCACGTCGAAGTCGATGGGTCGCCGCATCTGGTACTGCAGTCCAAAGAGACTGCGGTCACGGAAGCACGCGTTCAGGTCGTCGCCCTCTCCCAATCCAGCCGCATCGTGGTCCACAACGCCGCTGGCGAGGTCGAGGAGGAGGTGACCTGCCCGCCGGAAGTTCCGCCTGACCACGCCGGCGGAGGCCCTGACAACTGACTGCTCTGCCTCCACGCTGTCGTCGAGTAGCGGGACCATCGCCTCTAGGCAGCTCTTGTCGCCACGTGACATGACTCGAGGTGATGAACAAGGCCCGCACTGACCTCGCCGAGCTGACGCGCGGCGACAGCTTCGAGCAGCTGTCGACGAAGACCATTGGCCGCCTCATCTACACCACGGATGCGTTGCCCGCCGTGCAACCGGTCCGGTACATCGTCGATGACGAGACGATCGTGTTCCGCACCTCAGAGGCCAAGCGCATCGTCGGTACCGGGGACGGAGCGGTCGTCGCGTTCGAAGTCGACGAGCTCGACGCCGACACCGGCATCGGATGGGTGGTCACCGTGGTCGGTAGCGCCTCGATCCTCGATCGAGCCGAGGCGGAGCGGTACTGCCCGCGGGCGTTGCGACCGCTCTCCTCCGACGAGGTCGCCGGCGGGCACGTGGTTGCGTTGATCGCCGGCATCGTGACCGGCCGCTGCGTCACGGGTTGAGCTGGGCCTTAGCTCGAGCAGCCGGACCGTGTGATGACAACGGATTCGTCTCTGTATGGCCGCTACTCTCAGTTTCCGAGACGTTGCTGAGTGACAACCAGCACCACGCTGGTCCTGGTCGATGGGTGCGGTGCACCTGTCCAGATCGACGTCAACGTCGAGCAAAAGACATCGGTCAGATTCGTCCGCGGGTCGTGGGGTAGGTCCGGAACGCCGGGGTACCGAGCCGGTAAGGGACGTGCGCAGTGTTGGTGGCGGATCGATACCGAGTGGGTGACCTGCTCGGGCGGGGTGGGATGGGTGAGGTCCGGCGTGCCGTGGACGAGTCGCTGGGCCGACCGGTGGCACTCAAGCTCCTGCCGAACCAAGGAGGCGACGATGTCCGGTCGGCGCGGTTCCAGATGGAGGCCCGAACCGCGGCGCGACTGAACCATCCCCACGTCGTGATGGTCTACGACTTCGGCGTCGACCGGGACCACCTGTTCCTGGTGATGGAGCTCCTCTCCGGGCGCAGCCTGGCCGACGAGCTCACCGACCACACGCCGATGCCCATTCGCCGGGCCGCGGAGCTCGGTGCACAGGCCGCAGCTGGCCTGGCCGCCGCCCACGCCGAGGGCGTGGTCCATCGCGACGTCAAGCCCGGCAACCTCCTGCTGACCGACACGGACGAGGTCAAGGTGGGCGACTTCGGCATCGCGCGTTTCGCCGATGAGTCCCACGCCGCCTTGACCAGGACCGGTCAGATCATCGGCACCAGCCTCTACCTGGCACCCGAACGAGCGCGGGGGATGCTGGCCGAGCCGCCGGCGGACATGTACGCGCTGGGTTGTGTGTTGTACGAGCTGGTGACCGGCCATCCGCCGTTTCGTGCGGACACGCCTGCGGCCGTGTTGTACCAGCACGTGGACGCCTCGCCCGAGGCGCCGTGTCACCTCCGCCCCGACCTGCCCGAGGAATTCGACGCCCTCATCCTGCGACTCCTGGCGAAGGACCCCGAGGACCGCCCCACCGCCGCGCAGGCGGTCGACACGCTGACTGCGGCCGGGTTGACCACCGGCCGGTCGGCGACCCGTGAAATCGGTGCGCTCGGCGTCCAGAGCCCGGCGGAGACGCGATGGCAGCGAGACCCGAGGCTGCGGCGTTCCCGTCGCGTCTGGATGGTCGCCGCCGGTGTCGTCGTCCTCGGGGCCGCCGCAGCGACGCTGGGCACCACTCTCCCCGACATCGGCGACGATCCGCCCGTGCCAACACGGTCGAGTCCTGCTCAGCAGGACACCCAGCGGCAGCCCACAGCCCCCGGCCCGGGCTCCGCGGCCGCGACCACGGCGGTCGCGACGGCCACCGCGACGCCGACGGACAGGACGTCTGAGTCGCCACCGTCCAAGAAGAAGTCGCAGCAGCCCAACAAGCCAGGAAAAACCGACAAGCCGGAGAAGACCGAGAAGACCGAGAAGCCAGACGCGAGCGACCGCCCGGCCACGAGCTCGAACCCGGCTACGAGCTCGAGTGGCGGCGCGGCGGAAACGCCGGCGGGAGAGTAGTGCCGCGGAGCTTGCCATGGGTGGCGGCGAACCACATCAGCCAGGACCTGCTGGTGCGGCCGGCGTGGACCCGTTCCGTTGGGTCGCCTCGATCTCGAGTCAGATGGCCCCATCTGGTCTCGGGATGCACCCAAGGATGACACCGTTAGCGGGCGAGCGGCTGTTGCAGATCCCGTGCCCCACGGGTCGTGCCTGCGCGAATGGCCCCCGTCCTGGCGTGCAGCCAGGAAGAGGACCGGCAGCGAATGTTGCGCGTGAGCTTCGAATGTGCCCCTTCGCGGTCGAGTGTGTTCAAGGCGGGAAGCGTGGGTAGGTGGGCAGAAGGTTGTTGTGGCACCCGGGTACTACAGCGGCATAGGCTCCGGCGCTCTAGACATACGGGCGCCGGAGCCGCCTGTTACCCGTCTGCCGGGTCTGCCTACCTGTTCTTCAGGCGGGCTTCGTCTTCGGTGGTGACGAGGCGTTCGGCGAGGTCGCGGAGCTTGATGTTGTGCTGCTGGGACGACTTGACGAGCATGGTGAAGGCCTCGTCGGTGGTCAGGCGGTGTCGTTCGGCGAGGATGCCCGTGGCCTGCCCGATGCGCTGGCGCGTGGTCAGGCCTTGTGACATCTGGGCGTGGTTGCGGGCGTCGGCTAGGGCGACCGCGGCGTGTGCGGCGAAGAGCTGCGCGACGTCGCGGGTGACCTCGTCGAAGGCGCCTGGCAGGTCGGAGAACAAGGTCAGGGCGCCGAGGGTGTCCTGGTGGGTGTACAGCTGGATCGCGACCACGCTGCGCACCCCGTGCTTGGTCGCTTCGGCGGCGAAGGCCGGCCACCGCTGCTCGGTGGTCAGGTCCTCGGACCACACGACCCGGTCGTGCCAGATCGCTTCCACCCCGGGGCCGTCGCGCAGGTCGTCCTGGGCCTTGTGCAGGGCGCGGGCGGTGTCGTCGCTGGCGGCCAGCATCGTCGTGACATCACCGTGGTGGCGTTCGGTGATCTTCGCCGAACGGCAGCCGGCGACCACGGCCACGGCCAGCTCACAGACCTGATCGAGGGTCGCCTGCGTGCCCTTGGCCGCCTCCAGGTCCCTGGCGGCGTCAGCGAGCCACTGCGCCAGTTGACCGCTGCCGATCGAGGACACGCCGACCCTCTCCAGCGCGGGCCCGCGACCGCGCAGACCGAGCGTAGACGAACCCGACCACGGTCGATAGAAGCACCACTGCACACTCAGATCGACGTCGCCACGTACGTGTCGAGGTCGACGAGGTAACCCGATGTGAGCAGGCATGGCCCCGGGTAACCCTCTCGGGCTCGAAATCCGTGAGCCCTCCACCTACGGCCGGGACGGTGGCGCCATGGCGTGCACTACCTCCGCGTCCGGCCCGACCTCGCCACCCGGCGCCCGCGGCCCACAGCGCCGACGATCAGCCTCGGCGGCGTCTCAGGAGAGCCCTGGCCACGACGTAGGCGACTCCGCCCAGCGCCAGCCATGGCGTTGCGACGATGACCGGGTCGAGCCATTGATGTGACAGGTCCGCGCGCCTCTTGCCGATCCGTGACGCGATCCCGTGGTGCGAGATTTCGCTGCGAATCCCGGTCTGGGTGATGGGATTGTCCGGACGCATCGTCACCAGCGAACGAAGGCCGCTCTCCAGGACGTCCACACGGTCGGCGACCAGGAGGAGCAGCCAGTGCGCCGCTCGTGCCTCGCTGAACCTTTGTACGCGTGCCTGCGCAGCAATCCGGAGAGCCCCCGAGGAGGGCAGGAGGTGCCGAACACCGGGGTGACGAACCGGTGCTCGATCGATCTCTCACGGGGCCAAGTCTCCGGTTGCCGGTCAGGGAACTCCCAGTGCGCGCCGTTCAGGTTCGGGTCGAACTGCTCCCGGGGCACCGACGGCCGGTCTCTCGGGTCCAGGTCGACGCCCCAACCCGGGATCCGTGCGCGCAGGTCGTCGCTGGACTCGGCGAGCTTCGGCTTGTCCGGCGTGTATGCCATGATCGTCTCCCTCGTCAGGCGGCGTTCGGGATGATGAGCGGCTTGATGCAGTCGTCGAGCTTGGCGGAGAAGATGTGGTAGGCCTCGGCGATGTGTTCGAGGGGGATGCGGTGGGTGACGATGTCACTGGGCTTGAGGTAGCCGCTCTGCACGTGCTCGAGCAGGCGCGGCCACTGGCGCTTCACCGGGCACTGGTTCATCCGCAACGTGAGTCCCTTGTTCATGGCGTCGCCGAACTTGACGGCGCTGAACATCGGGCCGTACGCGCCCATCACCGAGACGGTGGCTCCCTTGCGGACCGAGTCGATCGCCCAGTTGAGCGCCACGGGTGAGCCACCCTGCAACTTCAGCTTCGCCGAGCTGATGTGCTGGAGGAGGTTGCCGTCGGCCCCGGCTCCGACCGCGTCGATCGCGACGTCAGCCCCCAGGTGCTCGGTGATCGTCTTCAGGTGCACGACGATGTCGTCGTGCTCGGTGAAGTTGCAGGTCTCGGCCTGGGCGAACGTCCGCGCCTTCTCCAGGCGGTACTGCAGGTGGTCGACGACGATGACGCGGCCGGCGCCCATCAGCCACGCGGACTTCGCCGCGTACAGCCCGATCGGTCCGGCTCCGAAGACGACCACGACGTCGCCCTCAGTGATGTCGCCGAGCTGGGCCCCGAAGTAGCCGGTGGCGAGCGCGTCGGTGAACAGGACGGCGTCGTCGTCGTCCATCCACTCGGGGATCGGACTTGGTCCGATGTCGGCGAAAGGCACTCGCACGTACTCGGCCTGGCCGCCGTCGTAGCCACCGCAGGTGTGGGAGTAGCCGTAGATGCCTCCCACGGCCGTGGCGTTGGGATTCACGTTGTGACAGTTGGAGAACAGACCACGCGCGCAGTAGAAGCATGACCCGCAGTAGACGTTGAAGGGCACCATGACCCGGTCGTTCGGCTGCAGGTTCCGCACCGAGGGACCTACCTCGTCCACGACGCCGATGAACTCGTGACCGAAGGTCGTGCCGACCCGGGTGTCGGGCATCATCCCGTGGTAGAGGTGGAGATCTGACCCGCAGATCGCGGCACGGGTCACCCGGATGATCGCGTCGTTGGGGTGTTCGATCGAGGGGCGGTCCTTCTCCTCCACGCGGATCCGGTACGGACCGCGGTACACCATCGCTCGCATCTGGGCCTCCTTGGCTCTACGCCCGTCCAGGTCAGGTCTGTTCGTCATGGTCGTCTCGGCGTGCGGCCGGTGCGCGCGCCGATTGGTGATGCAGGTCGAACGCGGGCCGATCGGACCTGATCCGCGGCAGCGAGGTGAAGTTGTGCCGCGGCGGCGGACAGGACGTCGCCCACTCCAGACCCCCGCCGTAGCCCCACGGGTCGTCGACCTCGACCCTGGCGCCGCGCTTCGCGGTGCGCCAGAGGTTGTAGAAGAACGGCAGCATCGAGATGCCCAGCAGCAGCGCGCCCGCACTGGAGATCTGGTTCATGCCCGTGAACCCGTCATCGGCGCGGTAGTCGGCGAACCGGCGGGGCATCCCGTAGACGCCGAGGTAGTGCTGGATCAAGAACGTGAGGTGGAACCCGAAGAACAGCAGCCAGAAGTGGATCTTCCCCAGCCGCTCGTCGAGCATCCTCCCCGTCCACTTGGGCCACCAGAAGTAGAAGCCCGAGAACATCGAGAACACCACGGTGCCGAACAGCACGTAATGGAAGTGTCCGACCACGAAGTAGGTGTCGGACACGTGGAAGTCCAGCGGCGGGGACGCGAGGATCACACCGGTGAGACCCCCGAACAGGAACGTGACCAGGAAGCCGACCGCGAACAGCATCGGGGTGTCGAACGAGAGCTGGCCCCGCCACATCGTCCCGGCCCAGTTGAAGAACTTGATGCCGGTGGGCACCGCGATGAGGAACGTCATGAAGGAGAAGAACGGCAGCAGCACCGCACCGGCGCTCCTGGGGACACGCGGTCATCACCTGGCCCGACGGCATCAGCTGCGAAGGCTGGCTGCGCGCCGACGACGGCGTGGACTACACCGCCTCGGTGGCAGCCGAGGTCGCCGCCCGGCTCGCGCAGGGCGAAGGCAAGCCCGGCGCCTACACACCGGCAGCCGCCTTCGGCCCCGACCTTGCCACCGCCGCCGGCGCCACCTTCGTCCTGGACTGAGGGCATCCTCCCGCCCCCTCGGAACCACCCAGACTTCGTCACTCAGTCGAAGCCCTTGAGGTCGTCGGGGTCCCTCAGCTCGTCAGTTTCGGATGGTGCTCTCTCTACCCAGCGCACCGTGCGGACCGGTGCCCACCTCTTGCGGTAGTTCACCGCCAGTGTCACGAGCACCAAGAGGCCGCCGACCAAGAGCAGGAAGGCGACCCCAGTGACCACCAACTCCGGCCATCCGGCTCCCGGCGCCAACGCGGCGGAGATCCGGTACCCGTTGAGCAGGAACAGCGCGGGAAGCAACAGCACGACGCCCGGTGCGACAAGCCACCAGAACAGAATAGGTGCGCAGTACTTCACCGGCGCGCAGCCGGGACTCGCCGTCGATGGAGTACCCAGTCGTGGTCCTGGAGTAGAGACCTGCGTTGTAGTCGCTGGTTGGTCCCTCGCGCAGGTAGAAGCGGTCCATCGGGACGATCGGCACATAGCAGAACACCAGCCAGCGCGTCGCGAAGCACCGCCCGCTCCGGTCCGCACGGGTGAACCCCTTCAGCTGCAGGCCAAACCCGTTGAACGTACCCATCCGGACCCGGTCGGACTCCGGCAACGGCCAGACCTCGTCGATCACGCGGTGAGTGTACGACTCATCGGAAACGTCACAGCGCCGACAAGATCGCACACCTGCGCGCAACGGTTCGGGCTGGCTCGCATGGCCGGCGCCTACTGGCCGACGCGGCCGTCGATGCGCTCGCGCAGGAGATCGGCGTGCCCGCAGTGTCGCGCGTACTCTGCGATCTGCGCCACCAGCATGTCGCGAAGCTGCAAGTCCGCCCCGTCGGGGCCGAGGTCGGAAACGCCGGCGTTCCGGGTGCCGAGGTCGGCGACTCCGGCCACGAACTGGTCGGTGAGCTCTACCTCGGCCCGCCACTGCCGCCAAGCGTCCTCCACGACTGCCGGGTCGGCGATCGCGCCGTTCCAGTCGCCGTCACGGTCCTCGTCGGTGCAGTACAGCTTCGGCGCGTCCTCGCCGGCCATGACCCGGCGAAGGTGTCGCTCTCCCTCGGCCAGGTGCCGCACCAGCCCGAGCAGGGACATCGTGGACGGTGGTACGGATCGCCGGGCAAGCTGCTCGGCGTTCAGGTCGGCGCTTTTCATCTGGAGCGTCAGCCGGTAATGACCCAGATAGTCGAGCAGTATGCCGCGTTCGTCGACGGCCTCGACATCGGTTTCGCGCGGATCGTCGTCCGGGTCGACCCACATGTCGCGGTACACGGTCGACTTCGTCCACGGCGTCGGGACGGGTTCACTCGCATCCGAGGTGGTCATCACGGCATCGTCGGCCATTCCGGCCCCGGGTGCCATCGAATATCCAGCGGCGGTCACACCTGACTGAAGTCGACGTCAGATTCCGGACTCCGATCGTCCGGAACCCGGATTATGGTCCGTCCATGGACATGCTGACGGGCGAGCAGATCGCCGAGACCAACCTGACCGACTGGCGCAAGCTGGGTCAAGGACTACATGCCCGCTACGTGGTCGGCGACTTCGGCGCCGGCGTACGGTTCGTCGCCGCAGTGGGCGAGGCCGGCGACGCGCTCGACCACTACCCACGCGTGACGATGGGCGACGGGTACGTCGATCTCAAGCTGCTCAGCGACGACGCCGTCTACCGCGACGACGAGGGCACCGAGCACGTCGTCGAATGGGTGACCCAGCAGGATGTCGACCTCGCGCGACGGGTCACCGAGATCGCCACCGAGCAGGCGGTCGCCGCAGACCCGGCCTCGATCACCGCGATCGAGCTCGCCCTCGACACGGCGCACGCCGCGACGATCGCCCCGGTGTGGGCGGCTTTGCTGACCGGGAGCGCCGAGGCGCAGGGTCGCGGGACCATCGACGACGACGTCCGGGACGCCACGGGACGGGTACCGATCCTGTGGTTCCAGGACACCGACGAGCACGAGCCCCCGCGTCAGCGGTTCCACGTCGATGTCTGGGTGCCGCCCGAGGTGGCCGAGCAGCGGATCGCCGCCGCTGTCACCGCGGGTGGGATCGTCGTCGATGACAGCCAGGCGCCGTCGTACAGCGTGATCGCCGACCAGGACGGCAACAAGGCGTGTGTGTGCACCACCTGAGGACCGCCGCGCCGCCTCAGGTCGCTGTGGCAGTCTTTCGGCCATGCAGGTCGTGATGGCGACAAGCCCTGGCACGGCGGGCCGGCCCAACGAGGACTTCACCGGTGCGGTGCCGACCGCAGCCGTCTTGCTCGACGGCGCTGGCATCGTAGGCACCGAGTCGATCTGCCGCCACGGCGTTGCCTGGTACACCCATCGCCTCGGCGGAGCACTGCTCGGTCGCCTCTCTCGCGAAGACGACCGCGACCTCACCACGCTGCTCGGCGAAGCCATCGAGGACGTCACCGACGACCACCGTGGAACGTGCGACGTCACAAACCCGATCAGCCCGTCGGCGACCGTCGTCATGCTTCGGCTCGACGAAGACCGCGCCGACTACCTCGTGCTCGGAGACAGCTTCCTCATGCTCGACCGTGTCAGCGACCGACCGCTCGTCATCACCGACGATCGCGAGGTGACCATCAGGTGGCACCTCAGCGCGACCATGCGGGCTGCCGCCGTGGGCACGCTCGAGTACGAGCGGGCTCGGAACGAATGCAGCGAGGCTCTGCGCGCTCGTCGTAACCAGCCCGGGGGGTTCTGGCTCGCCAAGGACAGCCCGCGAGCAGCAGCCGAAGCGGTCACCGGCAGCCGACCAGTTGCCGATCTCGCCGGGGTCGCTCTGCTCAGCAACGGCGTCAGCCGCCTCGTCGACCCGCTCGGGCTCGCCGACTGGCCCGGTGTGCTGGCCGTCCTCCAAGCCGATGGACCTGCCGAGATCATCCGCCGCGTTCGGCAAGCAGAAGCCGACGGGACCCGTGACGACGCCACGCTCGCGTATTGCACACGGCTGGGAGAACTCTCGACATCGCCTACCCCTGCAACGGAAACCGAGCTGCGGGTCAGGGGTCCAACCGCATGAGCACGCGGGGGAATCCGCCGGATACCGCGCTCGTGTCGGCGGCCTTGGTGAAGCCGGCGCGCTCGAAGACCGTGCGAGTGCCGACGTAGGCCATCGTCGTGTCGACCTTCTTCCCCCGGTTGTCCACCGGATAACCCTCGATCGCCGGCGCATGGTGTGACCGCGCGAACGCCACGGCACCTTCGAGCAGGGCGTGCGCGATGCCGTTGCCGCGGTAGCCGGGACGCACGCGTATGCACCACACCGACCAGACGGGCAACCGGTCGATGTGCGGGATCTTCGTCGACCGGGCGAAGGGTAGCTCCGCTCGGGGCGCGACGGCGGCCCACCCGACGACCTCGTCGTCCTCGTAGCCGAGGACGCCCGGCGAGACCTCGCGGGAGCAGAGCTCCCTGACATACTCGCCCCGCGCGCGTCCGACGAGCTCCCGATTGGTCTTCGAGTCGAGCCGATGGCTGAGGCACCAGCACACTGAGGATTCGGGATTCTTGGGCCCGAGCATGGTCGCGACGTCGTCGAACCATGCTGATGTCGCGGGCCTGACCTCGATGCTCACGCAGCCACGCTATCCGCGGTGGAGTGGTGTGTCGCGTGATGCTCAGGCTGGTCAGGTGGTGCGCGCCTTGAGGTAACGTCCGAGCGGTGGAAGGCGAGCGGCGGTCCCGCGTCATGGCGGAGGAGTGGTCGGCCGGAGGCGGCGGAGCCCCGCTGCTCGCTGCGGCCGCACACGCGGCGGCGGCCGGTGCGGACCTCCGCGCGGTCGTGCTCGTGGAGGGGATGAGCGACCAGGCGGCGGTCGAGGCGCTCGCCGCGCGCCATCTCCGGGATCTCGATGCCGAGGGCGTGTCCGTCGTGCCGCTCGGGGGCGCCATGTCGATCGCACCCTTCCTCGATCTGTTCGGGCCGGACGGCGTCGACGTGCGACTGGCGGGCCTGTGCGACGTCGCGGAGGAGGGCTACTTCCGGCGCGGTCTCGAGCGGGCCGGTCTCGGCGCCGACCTCACCCGCGCCGACATGGAGGCGCTGGGCTTCTACGTGTGTGTCGAAGACCTGGAGGACGAGCTGATCCGCACCCTGGGCGTCGCGTCCGTGGAACGGGTCATCGAGGACCAGGGTGATCTCCGGTCGTGGCGCGTGCTCCAGCAGCAGCCCGCCCACCAGGGCCGGAGCGTCGAGGAGGTACTACGTCGTTTCATGGGCACCCGGTCAGGACGCAAGATCCACTACGCGCGCCTGCTCGTCGACGCGCTCGACCTCGCCGACGTGCCGCGGCCGCTCGAGCGCGTGCTCGCGCACGTCTGACGCCGTCAGTCCAGGAGGGCCTTGGCGTCGGCCATGAAGTCGAGTTGGGTCCGCCAGTCGCCGTTGTCGGGGCCGGCGACGATGCGGTCGGCGCCCGCGGCCCGGTAGGCCGCGAAGAGCTCGGCCAGCTCCTCCGGGGTACGCGCGGTCATCGGGGTGCGGACGAGCGCCTCGTGCGCGGATCGGGCGGACTCGTCGTCGCCGAGGACGAGGTGCCCGCCCACGGTGACGCCGGGGGCGGGCACACCGCGCTCGGCCGCCATCTCACGCAGTCTCGTGACGGCGCCGGCGAGGCCCGCGGGGTCGATGAGGGAGGGGAACCATGCGTCGCCGTGCGCCAGGACGCGGTGGAACGCGCGCTCCGAACCACCGACCAGGATCGGTGGCACCGCGGACTTCGGCGACATGGTCAGTGCCAGCTGCCTCCGGCGGTCGCGCGACAGTGACGGCTCGCCCTCGGCGATCTCGACCGGCTCGCCGGAGAGCAGCCGCGGTAGGAGCGCGAGGGTGGCGTCGGTGGTGCGACCCCGGTCCCGGCCGGAGACGCCCAGCGACCGCCAGAACGGCGAGTCGGGGAAGCCGCCGGAACCGACGCCGAGCAGCAGTCGGTCGCCGGACAGGTGCTGGAGCGTCGCGACCTGCGCGGCCAACCACGGGGCGGGACGCAGTGGCACGACGAGGACGCCGAAGCCGATCCGCACCCGTTCGGTGACCGCGGCGGCCGCCGCCAGTGCCAGCGCGGGCTCCAGGGCGGGAGTGCCGTCGCCGAGGATCAGGTCCGGCAGCCACAGGGACTCGAAGCCCATGTCCTCGAGGTGGCGCGCGGCCTCGGTGACGGTACGGACGCCGGCGGCCGCCAGCTCCTCGACGGTCGTCGGGAGTCCGGTGCCGATCTCGATCGAGGTCATGCGACGATCCTTCAACATCAACTTTGGTTGATGTCAAGCGTTGAGGAGTCGTCAAGCTATCTTGACGACCGGGTGCCGTCAAGATAGCTTGACGGCATGACGGTGGACCTCGGTGAGAGCAGACGGCTGATGGACGCGGCGGCGGGCGCGGACCCGCAGGTGGGGCTGACGGCGGTGGTGGCGTTGCGGCAGTTGGTCGAGGTCCTGGAGGAGCTCCAGGTCGACAACGCCAGGGCGCGCGGGTGGTCGTGGCGCGACATCGCGCTCCGGCTTGGCGTGACCAAGCAGGGCGTGCACTACAAGCACGGCCTGCGCAGGCGCGCCGAGGGGTCGTGATGCGTGCTCTTCTCCTGCGGGTCGTGCACGCCGCGACCGGCGACGACGGGACCGGCGGATTGTGGAAGCGGCTCACGCCGGACGGTCGTGCGGTCCTGCGACTCGGCTTCGTCGAGGCTCGGGAGCTCGGCCACCCGTGCCTCGGCGCCGAGCACGTCCTGCTCGGGCTGCTGCGGCACGGTACGAGCGACGCGGCGGCGCTCGTGCGCGGCCGGGGCCTGGACCTCGACTCGGCGCGCGGCGAGCTGCTGCGGGTGGGGCCGTCGCTCGGTCCGGCCACCGACCCGGCCGCCGCACTGGCCGGGATGGGCATCGAGGTCGAGCAGGTGCGCCGACGCCTGGCGGCCGGCTTCGGCAGCGAGGCGGTGCGCGCGGCGGAGTGGCGGGTGCGGCGCCGACCACGCTGGCGTGGCGGTCATGCCCGGCCGGACGCGCTGTGCGTGCACCTGCTCGCCAACCGGTCGTTCGCGATCGCGACCCGGGCGGCGTCCAGGCACGGCGCTGTCGGCATCGGGCCTGAGCACCTGCTGTACGGAGCCGTCAGCGACGCCCGCGATCCGCTCGGCACCGGCTTCGACCGCCGCAGCCTCCGCCGGTTGACCCGCGTCGGCTGGACGGCGGGTCGCCCGAATCCGCTGCGGCTGATCCTCGAAGCACGCGGCATCGACCTCACCGCACTGCTGGATGACCTGTGGCCGGGCGACTGATCGCCCGTCAGAACGCCGGTCGGAGGTGGGAGTAGGCCCAGGACGCGAGCGGCGTCGGCGTGGTCGTGAGCACGGTGCGCTCGTTCTCGGGCGCGAAGTCGTCGCGCAGCCCGGCCGACATCCCGACGATGCCCTCGACCTGCAGGTCGCCCATGCCGATCGCCCGCAGGGCGTTGCGGAGGGTGTCGTCGGAGATCGTCTCGGCACGCACCGGACGTCCGATCGCCTCGCCGGTGATCGCGGCGACCTGTGCGAAGGTGTGGTCCTCCAGGCCGTGCACCGCCTGCACGTGGCGGCCCGACCAGTCGGCGGACAGCAACCGTGCCACCGCGACGTCGCCGATGTCGCGCGGATCCACCCACGGGAGTGCGACGTCGAGCGGCATCGTCGTCCGCAGGACGCCCTCGCGCAGGCTGTCGACGTCGAGCAGCAGGTTGGTGAAGAAGTACCCGCAACGCAGGTGGACGACGGACGCGCCGGTCTCGTTCAACAGCTCTTCGGTACGGGCCAGGCCGTCGATCTCGCCGGCGCCGTCACGCTTCTCGGCGCCGACGCTGCTGACGAAGACCGTGCGTCCGATGCCGTTCTCCGCCACGGCCCGTGCCGCGTGCGCACCCAGGCGCGCGAATCCCGCGACCGGGTCGTCGTCGGTGCCCGGCGGATCGACCCAGAAGAGCGCGTCGGCGCCCTTCGTCGCTCGCACGACGGACTCGGCGTCGTCCTGGTCGGCTACGACGACGTCGACGTGGGCACGCGTCTGTGCGTCGAGCCTGTCGGGATGCCGCATCGCCAGCACCGGTCGCACGCCGGCCTGACAGAGCAGGCGCACCACGCGTGAACCCACGTGCCCGGTCGGTGTGGTCACCACGATCTTCATGCTGCCTCCTTCGGGTGGATGGGAGTGGCCGTCCACTCCCTACTCCAGCACGGAGGTCGGACACTCAGCGTGGACTCACTGCCCAGGCCTGGCGATGGTCACCGACGCCCACTGGGTGGCCCACGCCGTTCCCGCGGTGCCGGCGTCGCCGTAGCCCCGGGCGAAGATGGTCATCCCGCCGAGGTCCGCGTCGCCCCACTGGATGACGTACGGCCTGGCGGTACAGCCGGTCACCTGGCCGGGCTTCAGCGTCCGCTTCACGCAGGTGAAGCCGCTGACGTAGTCGGCGCCGACGCGGACGCCGGTGAACGTCCGCCTGCCGACGTTCCTGGCGTTGAACCGGAACGTGATCTCGTCACCCTCACCGATCGTGCCGTCGCCGTCGACGTCCCTGGTGGTGGTCTTGTCGGTCAGGGTCATCGCGCCGTCGAGCGTGCGGTCGAGCGTCACCGACATGCCGGCCTTCTCCACCACATCCGGGCGGCCGGGCACGGTCGCACGCACGGTCGCCGTGTTCGCCATCGCGCCGGAGGCCTCGTCGGCGGCGGTGATGGTGTACGAGGGACGCGTGAGGCAGCGCGCCCACCCGCCGGCGCGGATGCCGTTCGCGAGCTCGTTCTCCTCGTGGTCCGCGCCGCCGTAGGAGCAGAGGTGGTTCACGCCGGTGTCGATGAGCTTGGGGTTGCTGATCGTGATCCTGCTGAAGTCGTAGTCGCCGTCGTTGTCGAGGTCGAGCCGGTAGTACGCGTGGTCGCCGGCGTCGGCGAGTCCGTTCTTGTTCGCGTCGAGGACGCCCGGCCGCACGTCGCTCACCGTGTCGCCCGAGAGCTCCGCAGCGAGTCGCACGTGCGACGTGATCGGCGTGGTCGTCGACGCGGTCGCGGCGACCTGGTCGCCGTCGGCGGTCGCGGAGAGCGTCGCGTTGACCGTCACCTGGCCGGCACGCGCGTCGGAGCTGACGATGTAGTCGGTGAGCTCGGGCTCGCACGTCGTGGACTCGTCGGGAGCGATGGTCGTCACCGCGCAGTCGGCACCGTGCAGGTTCCTGTCCAGCTGCACGTCGACGTCGGTCAGGGCCCTGCGGCCGTTGTTGGAGACCGTGACGACGTACGCGATGCGGTCGCCGGAGTCGATCGATCCGCTGTCGTCGGTGTCCTGTGGGGTTGCCTTGATCGACATGACGACCGGGTAGCCGGCGTCCGGCGTGATGTCGGCGTACGCGCTCGGTGTGGCGACGATTCCTGTCGCTGCCAGCGCGCCGACCGCCACGAAGGTGCCGGATCGGACGAAGCGTCTGGTGGGTCGCACGGCTGCCTCCGTCGAGGAGTCTCCTGGGTGGGCGGCCGTACGACGCGCCTCCCCGATCGGCGGTTGGCGGCGACAGATGGCGTCCGGGCCAACGGTCGGCGAACACACCACGTTCGCGAGGTCAGGGTGTGGTGACGTCTCCCTGCACGCGGCCGAGGGTCGACGCGGCCGAGTGGCAGGCGCCGACGCCGTCGGCGCGGGCGACGAGGCGTCGTCGTCCGTCGACGTGGACGGCGGACTCCGTCACGTCGCTGACGGCGGGCAGCCCGGCCGCCGCGGCCACCGCGGCCGAGTCGTCGCACACGACCTGCAGTCGGGGCCACGCCGACGCCGGGAACGCCTGGTGCAGGCAGTGCCGGAAGTCGGCGAGGGCGAGGCGGGTCAGTGGCGCGAGCTCGCCGGGGTCGCCGGTGACGAGGACGGCGGTGACGTCGACGTCGGGCGGCGCGGCTCGCTCGGCCTCCTCGGCTGCGGCCAGGCGGTGCAGGCCGAGGACGGCCACGACGCCGTCGCCGTCGAGGCGCGCGGGCTCACCGCGGACCGCGTCGAGCGCCGCGGGCGGCGACCAGGGTTCGTCGGCGGTGAGCGTCGGCGTGCGGATGTGGGGTGTGTGCGGGGGAGGCCAGGTGTCGTCGAGGTCGAGATCCGCCAGGTGCTCGCAGGCACGGATGACGTTGAACGGCTCGAGGAACCCTGGTGCGGTCGCGGCCAGCTGGGTCGCGCCGGAGAGGGTGGTGAGCGCGGTCTCGGCGATCCGCACGAGGCGTCCGCCGGCTCTCGCGGGCCCGCGCAGGCGTTCCAGGGAGAGGCCGAGCAGGATCGCCTGGAGCCGCATCAGCTGGGCGAACGGCCTGCGGGTGCGGTCGTGGGCGAGCACCTCCGGCATCAGGTCCATCGCGAGGCGGGCCGAGCTGTGGTCGTCGGTCGAGAGGGGGAGCCGGGTGACCCAGGCGCGGGCGAACGCGCCGAGTGCCTCGCGGGGGGTGAGTCCGGGTTCCGTGCGCGGCTCGTCTGGCACGCGCTCGGCGTCGTCGGCGAGCACCGCGAAGTAGAGGGCACGCTTGCTGGGGAAGTTGGAGTAGACCGCCCCGCGGGTGAGGCCGGCACGCTCGGCGATGCCGTCGACCTTGGTGTCGCGGAAGCCCCGCTCGGTGAACTCCCGCCGGGCCGCGGCCAGCACCTCGGCGCGGTTGCGCTCCTGCTGCTGCGCCCTGCTGAGCCGGCTCATCGTCCCCTTCCTGCCGTTTGCGGTCCGTCCGCGGTCAAGATACCGTCACCATCTAGATGATGAGATCATATGCTTTGACCATATGGGAGGCGCCGTGACCGTGCCGGAGATCGAACTGAGCGAGCCCGAGGTCGTACGTGACCCGTTCACGGCGTACGGACGCGTGCGCGAGCGGTCGCCGCTCGGGGTGACCACGATTCCGGGGATCGGCAGGGTCTGGGTGCTCACCAGGCACGAGGGAGCCAGGGCGATGCTCGGCGACCCGCGGTTCGAGATCAGGACCGACAGCTTCATCCGGCCCGACGTGCCCGCGGACTGCCTGCCGTATCTGCGCACGATGTCGGAGATGAACGGCCCGGAGCACAAGCGACTGCGCGCGCTGGTGGCGCCCGCCTTCTCCGTACGCCGCGCCGAGGAGTTCCGGCCGCGCATCGAGCCGATCGTCGCCCGGCTGCTCGACGAGCTACCCGGCCGGGTCGAGGACGGGTCCGTCGACCTGTTCGCGCACGTCATGCGACCACTGCCGATGGACGTGATCTGCGAGCTGGTCGGCATCCCCGAGTCCGACCGGCCGCGCTGGCGGGAGTACGGCGCCGCCGTCGCGGCGGGGTCCGGTCCGGGCTTCGCCGCCGCCGTTCCCGGCATCGTGGCCGACGCCAAGGCGGCCATCGCCCGCCGTCGCGCCGAGTCCGGCGACGACCTGCTCGGCGACCTCGTCCGCGCGCAGGCCGAGGACGGTGACCGGCTCACCGACGCCGAGATGGTCACGCTGGTGTGGCACCTCGTCATCGCGGGACAGACGCCGACGAACTTCATCGCCAACGCCGTCGCCGCGCTGCTCTCGCACCCGGACCAACTGGCCGCGCTGCGCGCCGACACCACGCTCCTGTCGCCTGCCGTCGACGAGCTGATCCGCTGGTGTGGACCGGCCCTGCTGACGATCCCCCGGTTCGCGCGCGAGGACGTCGAGCTGTCCGGCGAGGCCGTGCACAAGGGCGAGGCCGCGATGGCCTCGGTCGCCGCGGTGAACCGCGACCCGCGCGCCTTCGCCGACCCGGACCGCCTCGACGTCCGCCGCACCGGCCGGTCGGGCCACCTGGGCTTCGGGCACGGGCCGCACTTCTGCCTCGGGTCGGCGGTGGCGCGCGTGCAGACCGAGGTCGCCCTCGCGGCGCTGCTGCGTCGCTTCCCCGACCTGGCGCCGGCCGCCGACCTGGCCGAGGTGCGTGCGCCCGACCCGGGCACCTGGCGGCTGACCGCGCTGCCGGTGACGCTCTGACCCGCGAAGGTGCGGCTCAGTCCGCGGGGCCGAAGACCATACGCAGGTGGGCGTCGAAGGCCGCCAGGGCGGTCTCCGGCGGGTAGTGGCCACCGAGCGTGTGGAGCCCGAGGCCCTCGAAGAGCGCCAGCAGGCCGGTCGCCGCCTGGACGGGGTCGACGGTCGTCGGCGCCGTGCCGTCGTCCTGCGCCGAGCGGATCAGGCCGGCCACCATCTCGTGCATCCGGGCAGTGTCCTCGCGGAGCACCTCGGCGACGGCCGGCCGCACCGCCGCGTACGCGAGGAACGCCAGCGACACGCTGCCCTCGATGCGCCTGGTCTCGTCGAAGGGGAGCAGCTGGACGAGCAGCGCGCGGATCAGCCCCGCCTGCGAGGTCGGCTCGCCGGTGCGCTCCTCCTCGGCGACGAGGCGCGCCTCGACGTTCTCCCTGACGACCTGGATGGCGAAGATCATCATCTCGTCCTTGGTGCGGAAGTAGTGCTGCACCATCCCGGACGAGACACCGGCCTCCGCGGCCACGTGACGCAGGCTCACCGCCTCGAGCCCGCGGTCCGCGGCGACGCGGAACAACGCCTCGGCGATCCGCGTCCGGCGCTCCTGGTGGTCGACCCTCTTCGGCACGCTGCCGATGGTTTCACAATGCAGTCGCATTGACAAAGCCCTCGGCCGTGTTTTACATTGCGACTGCAACGTAAAACGGATCTGAGGGGGACGCCATGGCGACCACGACGAGGATCCTGCCGTTCGACCAGCCCGACCCCCTGGCGCCACCGCCCGCCTACGCGGAGCTGCGCGCCGCCGAGCCGGTGGCGCGGGTGCACACGCGGGACGGGCGGCAGGCCTGGCTGGTCACCTCGTACGACGCGGTCTCGACCGTGCTCTCCGACCCGCGGTTCGGCGTCACGCCGCCGGGCGGTGACGGGGAGGCCGACGGGTCGCTGCTGCAGGATGGCGAGGCGCACGCCCGGTTGCGTCGCCTCGTGGGCAAGGCGTTCACCGGCAGGAGCGTCGCGGCTCTCCGGCCGCGTATCGAACGGCTGGCGGCCGACCATGCCGGGTCGATGGCTGCCGCAGGCCCGCCGGCCGACCTCGTCGCGACGTTCGCCGCCCCGCTGTCGATCGACGTGATCAGCGAGCTGTTCGGTGTGGCGATCGACGAGCGTGCGCACTTTCGCCGGCTGGCCGACGCCGCGAGCGCGGCCGACCCGTTCGACCTCGACATGGACGAGGCGACGGCGGCCGCGACGCAACGGGCCTGGTACGCGCTCAGCGGATACGTCGCCGGGCTGATCGCCGCCAAGCGTGCGGACCTCGGTGAGGACCTGCTCAGTGCCCTGATCGCGGTACGCGACGCCGACGACGGACGGCTCTCCGGCGACGAGCTCGTCATCATGGCCACGACGATCGTCGCCTCCGGCTACCTCACGGCCACCAACGCCATCGCCGTCGGTGTGCTGCAGCTCGTCTCCGAGGGCCGGTTCGCGGCGCTGGCCGACGAGCCCGGCGAGGCGGGTGCGGCCGTGGAGGAGGTCGTCCGGCGGCTGGCCGGACTGACCGGCGAGCCCTTCCCGCGCTACGCCCGCGAGGACGTCGAGCTGGCCGGCGTCTCGATCGCCGCCGGCGACCTCGTCCTCGTCCGGCTCGGTGCGGCGAACCGCGATCCCGCGCACTTCACCGAGCCCGACCGGTTCCTGCCCGACCGGGTGTCGGGTCCGCACCTGGCGTTCGGCCGCGGGCCGCACTACTGCCTCGGCGCGGCCCTGGCCCGCGTCGAGGTCGGTGCCGCGCTCCGCGCGCTCGCGCGCCGGCTCCCCGGTCTGCGGCTGCACGTCCCCGTCGACGACCTCGTCTGGATCCGCAGCCACGCCGACACCGGGCCGACCGCCGTCCCGGTCGCGTGGTGACGGCCGGGTCGTGCCGTGGATGGCCCTGCGGATCGTGCTGCTCGAGCCTCGTGACCACGATCCGTCACCACCTGAAACCGTGACTTGAGCGATCGCTCAAATCCGAGGTAGCCTCCTGATCAAGAAATTGAGCAATCGCTCAAGTCACCGGGGGAGGTGCGTGATGGGGCTGTACGTAGAGACGCGGATCCGCGTCGACCTCGAGGAGCTGTGGCGCCGCACCCAGCGGCCCGACCTGCACCAGCGCTGGGACCTGCGCTTCACCGAGATCGACTACCTCCCGCTCGACGACCCGGGGAGTCCGCAGCACTTCAGGTACGCGACCCGCCTGCTGCCCGGCGTCGTCGTCGCCGGCACCGGCGTCTCCGCGGGGGAACGGTGGCGCGCGGACGGCACGTGCACGTCGGTGCTCCGCTTCGGCTCGCCGCACCCGCTCTGCCCGCTCGCCGAGGGGCACGGCTACTGGCGGTACGTCCCGGACGGTGGCGCCGTCCGCTTCCTGACCGGCTACGACTACGCGCCGCGCTGGGGCCGCATCGGCCGGATCGCCGACCGGTTCGTCGTCCGCCCGCTGATGGCCTGGGCCACCGCGTGGTCGTTCGACCGGCTCCGCCTGTGGTGCGAGCGCGGCGTCACGCCGGAACGGTCGCTGATCCATGCCTGGGCGGAGGTGGGCGCGCGCGTCGTGGCCACCGGCCTGGCGGTCGGCTGGGCGGGCTTCGGGCCGCTCGCCGTCGTCACTGCGCTCGCTGCCGTGCTGCTGCCGCCGCTGCCCTCGACCCCGGCGGCCCACCGCTGCCGTTACCACTCCCGCCGACCAAAGGAGCACCGATGACGTCCATCTTCCGCCGCGTGCTCGGCTCCGACTTCGACCGCCTGCACCCGCAGCTCCAGCGACGCTTCTCCGTCGGCCTCGACAGCGGCGAGGCGTGCGTCGGGCGCGGCACGATGGACAGGATCTGGCACGGCAGGGGCTTCGTGCGCCCGTTCCTCGCGCTCGGCGGCACCCGCAACATCCTCGTCCCGCAGTCCGGTTGCGCTGTACCGTTCGTCATCGAGAACTTCCCGTACCTCGACTCGTACGGACGCGAGACCGTCACCTTCGTGCGGACCTTCACGTTCCCCGACGGCCGGCCGCGGCGGTTCGACGCCACGATGGTCCACAGCGCCGAGCGTGGCTGCATCGTCGACTACCTCGGCACGCACCAGCATCTGGCGAGCGACCTGCACCTCTCCGTCGACGTCGAGGGGGCGCTGGTCATCAGGTCGGGGGAGCACCGGTTCAGGGAGGGACCGGTCGACGTCCGGGTGCCCGGCCTCGTCGGCGGTGACGCCGTGGTGCGTGAGTCGTACGACGAGGCCGCGGGCTGCTTCCGCATCCAGGTGCGCGTGGAGAACCGCACGTTCGGCCCGCTGTTCGGGTACGACGGCACGTTCACGGCGCGGTACGTGCCCGTGCCCTGGACCGGCACGCCGCGCCGGCTGCGTCCGCTGCGCGAGGAGGTGCGGGTGTGAGTGCCGGCACGCGGGACAGGCTGCTGACCGGTGCGCTGACGTGCCTTTCCGGGCAGGGCATCGCGAAGACGTCCGCGCGGACGATCGCCACCGCGGCCGGCGTCAACCAGGCGCTGGTGTTCTACCACTTCGGCAGCGTCGACGCGCTCCTCGCAGCGGCCTGTCGGCACGGGGCCGAGTTGCGCGTGGCCCGCTACCGCGAGCGGTTGGCCCAGGTGAGCTCGCTCGCCGAGCTCCTCGATCTCGGCCGCACGCTCCACGCCGAGGAGCACGCCGGAGGCAACGTCGCCGTGCTGGCGCAGCTCCTGGCCGGCGCGCAGGCGGACCCGAGGCTGGCACCCGCGACCGCGGCCGGGCTGGGGCTGTGGATCGACGAGGTCGAGCGAGTCCTCGCCCGGGTGCTCGCGGGCACGCCGCTGGCGGGGCTCGTCGACGTGGCCGGACTCGCGCGCGCCGTCGCGGCGTCGTTCGTCGGGCTGGAGCTGTACGAGGGCGTCGACCCCGAGGGGAGTGCGCGGGCGCTCTCCGCGCTGGAGCAGCTCGTGGCCCTCGCGGCGGTGCTGGAGGACCAGAATCCGGTGGTGCGCCGCGCGGTCCGCGCTGCGCTGCGCCGCGGTGTCAGGCGCCGGTGACGCAACTGTGCGTCATGCCGGTGACGAGGTCACGCGGCCGATCAGCGAGCGGTCGGCGTCTCGGGCGTACAGCGCGAGCAGCTCCGACCAGGCACGGCGCGTGCCCGGCCGCTGCCCGTGCGCGATCGGCGCGACGCCGGCGGCGAGGTCGGCGAGGGCCGAGACGAACAGCAGCCGCGCGGCCGCGGGAGGCAGGCCGAGCCGGTGCAGCTGTGCGGTGAACGTCCGCGCGGTCACCGTGGCCAGCCAGCCGTCGCCGGCGAAGGCGCGCAGGGCCGCCACGGTGCCGCCGGGCATCCGGTGCCGCCGCACCGGCAGCGCGCGGGCGTAGTGGTTCAGGAACACGACGATCTCGGTGAGCGGCTCGCGGAAGCCGAGCCCGCCCTCCCAGTCGGTGAGCCCGACGGAGGAGCCGGAGATCAGGCAGTTGCTCGGCGTCAGGTCGCCGTGTCCGGGCAGGAGCGGGATCCGCAGGTCGGGGAACCGCGCCGCCTCCGCCTCGACGGCACGCAGGAACGGCGTCCGCGCCGGCAGGTCTTCGGGCAGGCAGGCACGGAGCCGTCGCAGCAGCTCCTCCGCGTCGAACGGGGTCGGCCGTCCGGTCCGTCCCGCGTGCAGCGTTGCCAAGCAGGCGAAGACGCCCTCGTGATCGCGCATGGTCTTGTGCTCACCCGACCGGATGCGACGTCGCAGGATGACGTGGAGCGGTACGCCGGGCAGCGCCGTCTCCGCGAGCACCAGCCACGGTCCGACCGTGAGGAGCGCGACCGGCGCCGGCATCAGTCCTCGCATGGTGGGGGCGTCGTGCCACGCGAGTGCCTCGTACTCCATGCGCAGCCGCTGCTGCTCCGCCGGCTTCGTGTCGATCTTCAGCAGCAGGGACGGCGTACCCTCGCGGAGCCCGAAGACGGCGTAGACCGCCCGGCCCTCCCAGCGGCTGCAGAGGTGTACGGCACGCCGGGGTGCGGAGAGCACGACGGGTGACGGGACTCCCCGGCGCCGCAGGTCCGAGCGCAGCTCGTCGACGACAAGGTCGAGCATGTGTCCGCTATGCCTCTCTGCGCGCGACGAAGCCGAGGTCGGGGAACAGCAGCGGCGGCAGTCGCAGGTGGGCGGCCGCGCCGAGTATCTGTGACGCGAACGCCCCCTTGGTGGTCTGCGGGAGGTAGGTGGTGCTGAGGAACCACGTCATGAGGGCGGGCGAGTCGAGGGGGACGAGGTAGCGCGGGGTCTCCAGGTTGCGCGTCACGCCGTACACGGAGACCCGGGTGAAGCCGTTGCCCTCCAACAGGTGGCGTCCGCGCCTGATCGTCGTGCCCGGACGGGCCCTGGACCTGAGCCGGTACGACATGCCGAGGAACAACCCGCCGTCCGGACGCAGCACCCGGGCGAGCTCGCCGGGCACCAGGGGGACGTGCTCGGCCTGCAGGAGGGGGACGAGCACGTGGTCGAACCGCGCGTCACCACAAGGCAGGGAGCCGGTCGTGACGACGACCTCGCCCGCCACCTGGCCGGTCTGGTCATGCTCGTGCGGGGCGACGGCCGTGAGCACCGAGCAGCCCGCCGCGTCGAGTGACTTCGTCAGCCGGTGCGAGACGCCGAGCACGAGAACTCGGTCGCCCGCCTTGATGGGCAGCATGAAGCGGAGCGAGCGCGGGCTCCACGGCCGTGACTTCGCCGGCACGCTGCCGACTGCTGTCAACGGAGAGTCCAGTTCACGCGGGTCGCCGTTCAGCTGTTCCCTCGGGGCTCCGGTGTCGGAGATCCGCAGCGGCCGGGGTCACGCCGGTGCGGGCCGAGCCGTCAGTGTGCCCGGCGAACCGTCTCGACGGATGACGGCAAGATGGCCAGAAGATAAACGGAAGATGAGAAAGTGACCAGTTCATGGGACGCTCTTTACCCGGTCTTCCGAGTGCTCATCTCGTTGCCCGCCTGCAGTTCGCGTTTGACCCTATTGGTACGCACCACGTCTCTCCCGCGCAGGTGAGACATTATGTAGAATGCATCGTGTGTCCTGAAGATGATTGTGAGGTTCTGATGTAGAAGCTGGAATGCTCGTGATTGTCGTGCTGTGCTGGAGATGAAGGTCGACCCTTCGGGATCGTCATACAGGTGATGGTTTCAAACCACCGCATGCTGCGTTA